>JBDSHU010000276.1:0-8826 GCA_039918335.1 Methylotenera sp.
ATGATGACCCGATGTTTAAATTGGCGATGGAACTGGAAAAAATAGCGCTGGAAGACGAGTATTTTGTGTCACGCAAACTTTATCCTAACGTTGATTTTTACAGCGGCATCGTCATGCGTGCAATGGGTATTCCTAATTCAATGTTCACCGCTATTTTCGCACTGGCCAGAACCGCGGGCTGGATTGCGCAATGGTCAGAGATGATTTCAGATGAAGAACATAAAATCGGCAGACCGCGCCAACTTTACAAAGGCAATGCGCGTAGAGATTTTTTACCGGTAGCTGAACGCTAATATTGCGCTTGCTGGTAAGACGTTAATTTATAAGTCATTATTTACTTGAATAAACTTTATATCACTGCTAATGTCTGTTTAACATGAAATGTATTCGTATTATTACAGTTTTTTTAATGATGACATTAGCCATAAGCCCTGCGCTTGCGGCTAATTGTGCGCTCTCTTGCACGTCTAAAATAGTAATGTCTGCGTTAAGTCCTGACGATATGTCTACGATGAAGAATTGTCATGAAGCTTCCAACGATAAAAGTTCTACTTTAAAGGATTCAACCCGTAATCACACTAATCAATCTGATGCCAATCACCAATCTTGCACTATGGGTGCTGGCTGTCATTTCTCACAAGCCACGCCAACTGACTCATCATCGAAATACGCATTCATAGCTTCAACCATTATTTCATTCCCTAAGTTCGATTCTAACGAAAAGTCTGTAGATTTATCCCCGCCATTAAAGCCTCCTGCTTGAATTGATGTTACTGGGGCTTAACTCGCCCCAGCTCATCATATTTAAGTTTTAGGAGAGCTCTCATGTACTTACCCCACTTGGCTAAGAAGCCAGTTTACAGTTGTCTGCTGTTCGGTTTTTTATTGTTCTTTACGTTTTCTGTCAAAGCAGATGTAACAACAATAGAACCATCACTCACACTTGCTGAAGCGATTAAACTTGCGACAGAAAATCAGCCTTTGCTGCAATCTTTAGATGATGCAGCAGCTTCATCACGCCAAGCGGCGGTTGCAGAAGGTCAGCTTCCAGATCCCAAAGTGAAACTCGGCGTCATTAACCTCCCTGTCACAACCAGTGATGCCTTACGTTATAACCGTGATGATATGACCATGGTCAACATTGGATATTCACAAGATGTAATACCGCTAAAAAAACGTGAAATTGCCTCGAATCGTATGTCCGCAGAGGCAGATCAGTTTCAAACAGAACAGCAAGCCACTGCCAGGTCAATCGAGCGCGATGTTGCGTTGGCATGGCTTGATGTCTTTGAAGCACAGCATAAAAGTGAGCTTTATCAGCATGTGGTTGATGACATGCAAGCTGAGCGAAAAGTCCTAGCTGCTAGCGTCAGCTCTGGCGCAGCTAAATCAAGCGACGTATTGCGTATGGATACCCAAGTATCAATGACCTATGAAAAGCTTATATTTGCCAAACGTGACGAACGTAAGGCGCGCGCTGCTTTATCGCGTTGGATTGGTGTTGCAGCATCACGTTCGATTGCTGCTGAGCTTCCAGTCATGTCCAATCATTTCACGCGTGATGAAGCACAAAATGAAATTGAAAAACATCCTATGTTAAAAAACGCCTACCAAACTGAAAAAGTTGCCCAGCTTGAGGTAGACAGCGCACAAGCGAGTCTTGCGCGCAACTGGGGTTGGGAGGTGGGTTATGGTAAGCGGTTTGCGGACCGCAGTGATATGCTGAGTTTTCAGGTCTCTATTGACCTGCAATTAGACAGAGCGAATCGACAAGATAAGCGTACAGCTGAAAAGCTACTGCTTGTTGAAAAAGCCCGCAAGCTCACCGAAGACCGGCGGCGAGAACTTAACGCTGAACTACAAAATGCTGAGGCAGATGCCGAGGCGGCAGAAGCTCGTGAGAAAGAGCATCTAACCAGCCTGATCCCTAATGCACAGGCACGACTAAGCTTGGCTCAAGCAGCTTACAGTGCAGGCAAGCAGTCACTAAACGATGTTTGGCAAGCTAGAAGAGACGTGATTGAAGTGGAGCTAGACCACTGGACTATTCTTACAGATCGTCAGCGTGCTGCTGTTAAGTTGGCTTATCTTACGAATGACAACCAACTATTTAAATAAATTTAATCAAAAGGAATACACCATGAAAACCACACAATTTTTAGCCATCACAACATTATTAATAGCGGTAATGGGCTGCTCTAAACAAGAAAATCAAGAGGCTATAGATACCCCAACAGCAGAAAAGTCGATGGAAGTAATGCCCTCTGAAACTGAGGGCAAACCTACTCAGATGCTACCAAATGAAATAAAAGCAGATGACACAACAAGCGTTATTGAACAGGACGGTAGCGGCAGGAAGGTAATTTACTGGTATGACCCAATGCTGGAGGACAGACATTTTAGCAAATCTGGTCAATCCCCTTTTATGGATATGAAATTAGCGCCTCAATACGCAGCAGAAGAGGTGAATAAAGGCGGTCAACCATGAAACGATTTCAGATAGTGGCGATGGCGACTCTATTAGCCATATTCACAGGCTTAGGATGGTTTATTGGACAAAAAAATAACCAATCAGCTATGCCTCAAGACAAGGCAAAAACCATGTCAGAGCCTATGTCAAACCCGGCAGCCATCAAGGCGACCAGCAATGATGGCGTTGTGCAAGATGATAGTGGTAAAACGGTTAAATACTGGTATGACCCGATGGTGCCGAATCAGAAATTTGATAAGCCGGGCAAGTCACCTTTCATGGATATGCAACTGGAACCTAAATATGCGAATGAAGGTAGCAATGGTGATGAAGATGCAGTAGTGATTTCATCACAAACTGCACAAAACTTGGGGATAAGACTAGAAAAAGTCACGGCCAGAAGTTTCGGCGAGTCTTTTTCTGCGGTTGGGCGCATAGAACCTGACGAGAGACGCTATTACGCCGTACAAACCCGCATCTCAGGTTTTGTTGAGCGTTTATACGTTCGTGCCGTGGGCGACCCTGTCAGTAAAGGTCAGAAAATCGCTGAAATTTATGCACCAGAACTATTGGCTGCGCAGCAGGAATATTTAACGCTAGTATCCTTAACCCAAGTAGATGCTGATGGCTCGCTCAAACAAGCCGCGCGTAATCGCTTAAAGCTGCTTGGCATGGCGGAGGGTGAGATTCAAGCCATTGCTAAAACTGGCAAAGCCAGCCCAAGGTTTGGCGTGTATGCGCCCGCTTCTGGTGTGTTGACAGAACTTGGTGTTCGAGAAGGCGGCCAATTGATGTCTGGCAGCTCACTGATGCAAATTGCTGATCTATCCAAGGTTTGGCTGATAGCTGAAGTGCCTGAACGCGATGCAGCTAGACTAAAACCTGGCATTGAAGCTGATGTTCGACTGCAAAGCCTGCCAACTGACATTTTCAAAGGTAAGGTGAGTTACCTTTACCCCATGCTGAATGATACCTCCAGAACATTACAGGTACGTATCGAACTGCCTAATAAGGCGAATCAGTTAAGGCCTGGCATGTATGCCAATGTTGTTTTCACTGGACAGACACATGAAGCTTTATCTGTCACTACGGAAAGTATCATCGCTACTGGTAAGCGCAAAATTGTGATTGTCAAAGAAGGTCATTTGAAAGAATCCAGTGGCTATCGTCCTGTAGAGGTTACAACAGGACAAGAGCGTGATCGCTATACCGAAATACTCAGCGGTCTGTCGGAGGAAGAAGAGGTGGTTTCATCAGGTCAATTTTTAATTGACTCTGAAGCCTCATTATCTGGTGTTCTGGCACGGTTATCTAATCAAAATCAGGCTCAACAAGCTATGGCTAAAAAGATGCCTGCTAGCCAATCTGAGAAAATGCCTAAAGGTCGTGGCAAGGTTGTAGATATTGATGCTAAGTCAGGTAAGGTCACGTTAAATCATGAGCCGATTGCAGCGCTTGGTTGGCCATCGATGATCATGGGCTTTAAGGTTAAAGAGAGTAAGCAACTGGAGAAACTTAAAGCAGGTGATGCAGTTGAGTTTGATCTAAAAGCCGCCGAATCAACAAATCCTGATTTACCAGTGCAGTACATGATTGAACATGTAGAGAAGGCACCTGCTAATAAAGACAGCATCAGGGGAGCAAAACCATGATTGCCCAGCTCATCCGTTGGTCAGCCAATAATCGATTATTGGTGCTGCTAACGACATTGATGGTGGTGGCTTGGGGCGTATTTGCCATGTTGCGAACGCCACTGGATGCGATTCCAGATTTATCGGATACGCAGGTCATCATCCGTACCCAATGGCCCGGGCAGGCACCGCAGATTGTCGAGAATCAACTCACTTATCCGCTCACCACCACCATGCTTTCAGTACCAGGTGTGAAGACCGTTCGTGGCTATTCATTTTTTGGTGATTCCTTTGTTTACATTCTATTCAACGATGGCACAGATCAATATTGGGCACGCTCGCGTGTATTGGAATACTTGAGTCAAATATCCTCACGCTTACCAAAAGGCGCAAACCCCAGCTTAGGGCCTGATGCCACTGGGGTGGGATGGGTGTACGAATATGCACTGGTCGACCGTAGTGGTAAACATGATTTGGGTGAATTGCGTGCTTTGCAAGATTGGTTTTTAAAGTTTGAGCTAAAAACTATTCCAGGTGTGGCAGAGGTCGCCACACTGGGTGGCATGGTACGCCAATATCAAGTGCAAGTAGACCCTGACAAGCTACGCAATTACCGCATTCCGTTATCCAAAGTCGTATCGGCGATTCAATCGGCCAACCAAGAAACAGGCGGCGCTGTGGTAGAGATGGGCGAGGCGGAATACATGGTGCGAGCGCATGGCTACCTAGAATCATTAGATGACTTTCGTAATATTCCACTGAGTGTGAGCGATGGTGGTACGCCGATTTTGCTATCTGATGTTGCACGTATTCAAATTGGGCCTGAGCTACGCCGCGGCATAGCTGAGCTTAATGGTGAAGGAGAAGTGACAGGTGGCGTCATTGTGATGCGCGCTGGGCAAAATGCGCTGGAAGCGATTGATGCGGTAAAAGCCAAGCTTGCTACTCTCAAAAAGAGTTTGCCAGAAGGTGTAGAGATTGTCACGACCTACGATAGATCGCAACTCATCAAGCGTGCTGTAGATAATCTAACGCATAAACTCATAGAAGAGTTCATCGTAGTGGCACTGGTCTGTGCGGTTTTCTTATGGCACTTTCGGTCAGCCTTAGTCGCGATTGTGGCTTTGCCAATCGGCGTATTGGTGAGCTTTATCGTCATGTATTATCAAGGCGTCAATGCCAACATCATGTCGCTAGGTGGTATCGCTATCGCCATCGGGGCTATGGTGGATGCAGCGATTGTAATGATAGAGAATGCACATCGACAGCTTGAAAGTTACAAAAATGAACACGGAGAACCTAGCAATAGTCAGCGTATTAAAGTGATTATTGATGCAGCGAGCGAGGTCGGCCCTGCACTATTTTTCTCGCTACTCATCATTACCTTATCGTTTATTCCCGTGTTCACTTTGGAGGCGCAGGAAGGCAAACTCTTCGCGCCATTAGCCTTTACCAAGACCTATGCAATGGCAGCAGCAGCAGGCATATCCGTAACGTTAGTCCCTGTGTTGATGACCATATTCATTCGCGGGCATATTCGACCTGAGCATGCCAATCCACTCAATCGTTGGCTCATTGCAATTTACAAGCCGTTATTGAGCCGCGTGCTGCATTACCCAAAAATAACACTTGGCGTCGCCTTAGTTTTGGTCTTAATCACGCTTTATCCATTAAGTAAACTAGGTAGCGAATTTATGCCGCCATTGGATGAAGGTGATTTACTTTATATGCCCACAGCATTGCCTGGACTGTCAGTTTCTAAAGCATCAGAAATTTTGCAGTTAAGTGATAGGCTCATCAAAACCGTCCCTGAAGTTAAATCGGTATTTGGCAAAACGGGTAGAGCCGAGACAGCGACTGACCCCGCACCGCTGGAGATGCTAGAAACCACCATCCAATTTAAACCTCGCTCAGAATGGCGCGCTGGTATGACGCCCGAAAAGTTGGTAGCAGAATTAGATGCTAAGCTAAAAATACCCGGCATGGCCAATGTATGGGTGCAACCCATTCGAAATAGAATCGATATGCTTTCTACTGGCATCAAAAGCCCCGTAGGCATTAAAATTGGCGGGGCGGATTTAGCCACACTGGAAAAACTCGGCGAAGAAGTCGAGCGCATCATGAAAACCGTGCCTGGCGTTGGCTCAGTGATCGCCGAACGTGTGACTGGTGGACGGTATATCGATGTGAAAATTGATAGGCTCAAAATCGCCCGTTACGGTTTAAATATTGATGATGTGCAATCGCTAATATCTACAGCTATTGGCGGTGATAACATCGGTGAAAAGATAGATGGCTTGGCACGTTTCCCAATCAATGTGCGCTTTCCAAGAGAGCTACGTGACTCTGTAGCAAAACTTAAAACTTTGCCCATCATCACCGAGCGTGGCGCTACTGTTCCGCTAGGTGAGGTTGCTGAAATCAAAGTCACCGATGGCCCACCGATGATTAAAAGCGAAAATGCACGGCCTAATGTCTGGGTCTATGTTGATATTCATGACCGAGATTTAGGCAGTTTTGTGAAAGATGCCAAAGCGACGCTAGATAAAGAATTACAGTTGCCAGCAGGCTATTCACTTGCATGGTCTGGGCAGTTTGAATATTTTGAGCGCGCTTCAAAACGACTAAGCTATGTCGTGCCCATGACGCTGGGCATTATTTTTATCTTGCTATTTTTAGCTTTCAAACGCATTACGCCTGCGATTCTCATTCTTGGCAGCCTACCGTTTGCATTGGTAGGGGCAGTTTGGTTTCTGTATTTTTTAGGGCATCACTTTTCGATTGCCAGTGGCGTCGGTATGATTGCTTTATCAGGCTTGGCAGCCGAATTTGGTATCATCATGCTGGTGTATTTGGATGATGCGATTGAGCGTTATCGTGCTGCTGGTAAACTGAATAATAATGAGGATTTATACGCGGCATTGATTGAAGGCGCCGCGTTACGAGTCAGGCCAAAAGCGATGACCGTGGCAGTGATATTGGCTGGGTTAATCCCTATTTTAATCGGTACAGGAACAGGCTCAGAAGCGATGAGTCGCATTGCCGCACCGATGGTAGGTGGCATGCTGACCGCGCCGCTATTATCGTTATTTGTGTTACCCGCGGCCTATATGCTGTTAAGGAAAAAATAATCATGGCTAAAGCATGTTGTGATACTGGCTGTAGTAACCAAGCTCAGACGCCAAGGTATCGAAAGATACTTTGGATTGCCCTGTTCATTAACTTGGTGATGTTCATTATTGAGGTGTTGAGTGGGTTTAGTGCTAACTCGGTAGCATTAATGGCCGATGCAATCGACTTTTTTGGCGATGCCATGAACTATGGGATTTCGTTGTTAGTTTTATCAATGCACTTAATGTGGCGAGCGCGTGCAGCACTTGTTAAAGGCTTAACGATGGGCGCATTTGGTCTATTCGTTTTGACCAGCGCGGCCTGGTCTTTTATGCATGGAAAAGTACCAGAACCCTACACCATGGGCTTAATAGGCACGCTGGCTTTAGTCGCTAACATAAGCGTTGCGCTTATGTTATACGCTTACCGTGAAGGAGAGGCCAATATGCGCTCTGTTTGGTTATGCAGCCGCAATGATGCTATTGGCAATTTGGCGGTCATACTTGCCGCCGTTGGCGTGTTTGGTAGCGGCGATGCATGGCCTGATTTGCTGGTGGCGCTTATTATGGCGGGGCTTAGTTTATCTGCAGCGATACAAATTTCTAAGCAAGCATTATTTGAGATGAAAAACGAAAGTTGATTACTCAAGGGACTCTTTTGCATTCATTTATACAGTATTAGTATCTTTTAATTAACGCTTTGAGTTAGTGCCCAACACAACAAAACCAAGCGAATGCTTGGTTTTGTTGTTTTACACCGTTGTTTAGGGTATTGCCTTTTAAGGCTTTCGGTAAACCCAAACATATAACAATGGTAACACTAGCAAAGTCAGCAATGTGGATGACAATACGCCACCGATGACTACTGTCGCCAATGGTCGCTGCACCTCTGCACCAACGCCTGTTGCAATGGCCATCGGTATAAAGCCAAAAGAAGCGACCAATGCAGTCATCAATATAGGGCGTAACCTAGTGAGGGCACCTTCACGCACCGCCTCGTTTAAAGCTTTACCTTCTGTGCGTAAATTATTGATGAAAGTAATCATCACCAAGCCATTTAGCACCGCCACCCCTGATAATGCAATAAAACCTACGCCTGCGGAGATTGAAAGTGGAATGCCCGTGAGCCATAGTGCAGTCACGCCGCCGGTGAGTGCAAACGGTATGCCGCTGAACACGATTAACCCATCTTTAAAGTTACCAAACACCGCGTAAAGCAGCATAAAAACGATGAGTAATGCTAACGGTATGACGATTTGCAAGCGGTCAGCGGCCGATTGCAATTGCTTAAATGTGCCACCCCATTCTAGCCAATTGCCTGCAGGTATTTTTACATCCTCGATAATACTTGTTTGCGCCTCTGCTACAAATGAACCTACATCACGCTCGCGTACATTAGCCGTTACTACTACGTTACGTTTACCATTGGCGCGGCTAAACTGGTTTGCTCCTTGTGCTACATCCAGGCTAGCTAGCTCATTTAGGCGCATATAGGTAGCCGTATTATTCACGTTAAGCTTGATGGGTAAACGCTCTAACATGGTGGTATCAATACGCTGTGCTTCATCCAAGCGCACCACAATATCAAAACGCCTGTCACCATCATAAACTGCAC
>JBDSHU010000277.1:0-6675 GCA_039918335.1 Methylotenera sp.
ATGAGAATGGATTTACCTGCGCCCGTTTCGCCAGTTAATACAGTAAAGCCAGATTCAAACTCCAAGTCGAGTTGATTGACAATGACAAAATCACGAATAGAAAGGCTCTGTAGCATGCGTTATTTACTTAACCCTATTAATTTACCTAAACTTCCCACCACTTAGCTCCAGTTAAGCTTATTACGAAGCATATCAAAGTAGCAATAATCACTAGGATGCAACAACGAGATGGTTTTTTCGGCACGATGTATCTTGATGGTATCGCCCATTTCTAACGCTAATTGATATTGACCATCGAAACTTAATTGCGCTTCGTCAAACTGCACGAAAGTGACCTCAATCTTACTCGTGCTATGTACCGCAATTGGCCGGTTACTTAAAGTATGGGGGCAAATCGGCACCAGCGTAATCGCTTCTAAATTCGGATGTAATATGGGCCCCCCCGCTGAAAGCGCATAGGCGGTAGTGCCGGTCGGTGTACATAAAATAAGACCATCAGCACGCTGTTTATGCACAAACATTCCATCAATAGCTACTTCAAACTCTATCAAACGCAGACCACTTTTAATGACGACATCGTTTAATGCATAACTAGAATGTAATACATGTCCATCGCGAATGACTTCTGCAACTAACAACATACGTGATTCTTGAATAAAATCACCTGCAAGCATACGGTCTAGCTGCGTCAGCATATCCTCAGCACGTAAATCGGTTAAAAACCCAAAACGTCCACGGTTTATGCCTATGAGCGGTACATTAGCATTAATCAGGCTACGCGCCACACTAAGCATCGTGCCATCGCCACCCATCACAATTGCTAAATCAGCGACATCTCCAATTTTGTCGAATTCAACAGTAGAAAAACCGTTAAGTTGCGCATGTTTTGCAGTGTTTGCTTCGATATAAACTGCAATATCAAGGGATTGCAAATGTTGAGCTAGATTTACCAAATCGGCCTGCATACTCTGCAAAGCAGTGGGATTCATGTACTTGCCAATGACGGCAATTTTCTTAAAGTTTTTTTGCATCTGATAATTAGACCATAGTCGTGCATTCTAGGCAAAGTACTACTCACCTACCGGTCGTTATTAATCATGCAAATTATGTGATTCGGGTATGCATTACTTGCAGGCTAAAATTAGCTAAACACTCAATTCATTAAGTAAAAAAATTACACTATCACTACTAAAAATAAAAATAATCAATTAAATCAATTGATTAAAGAAAAGTTTCGTCGAACGCCGCCATAGGCATCATTGTTGCAGTAGCGATAAGAACTTAATTATTGCTAAGCATTAAATGACCAACACACAACAAAGCCAAATTATCAGAACTTACTTTGTACTTACCTATTTTTTGGCACTGTGGTTAGTATCAGATTCAATTCCATTTATTACTACGTACCAAGATGGCTGGTTACCTTTTGGATTTATGGTCATCACGTTCTTACTCTATGGTTTATATTATTTACTGCCGTCAATTCTTCTGACTAAGCTTGCCAGCTTTATCAACCAGAAATTTGAATTAAATAAGCCGTTAATTGTATTGATTACTGCAATATTGACAGGCGCAGTGATTGCCTTACTGCTGTATGCAAATGCAAAAATATTTTCGTTATACGGCATGTTTTTTAACGGATTCATCCTCAACTTATTACTCACCCCGGGCGGCGTTGAATCACTAGGCGGTAGCAATGCATCTCAAGTAGGCTTTGGCGCAATTGCACTATCATTCATTGCAGCGCAAGCAGCTTTAATGTGGTTAGCGCACTTTTTAAATGCAAAAAAAACGACGCAGGGGTTATTGTTAAAAATACCTTATCGCATCATCACCCCTGTTGCGATAATCGCTACGGTAATGATTCACATGGGGTTTGCATTAGATAGCTATAAATCCAACCAACTCACCATGGTGGCTGAAAGTATTCCATTTTATCAAACCGTTTCAGCACGTGGCTTTTTCAAAAATCTCGGCTTCACTATTAACCGTGATACCAAACTTAAAGTAAAAGGTAAGCTGAACTACCCATTAAATCCCATTAAATTTAACAAGCCGGCAAAACCATACAACATTATCTGGTTAACTTCAGAATCGTTGCGCGCTGATATGCTAAATGAAAAAGTCATGCCCAATACATGGCAGTTTGCTGGTAATGCTGCACGATATACCCGCAACTACAGCGGTGGCAACGGTACGCGCATGGGAGTTTTTTCTATGTTCATGGGTATGCCCGGCAATTATTGGTTTCCATTTATGCAGGCTAGGCGCGGCGCGGCGATCATTGATGTACTACAGCAACAACATTACCAAACTAGCTTTTATACTAGCGCGCTGTTTTCTTACCCAGAGTTTGACCAAACCATCTTTGCACAAGTCCCTGCAAATCAATTACACACCATACAAAAAGGGCATACGGGTTGGGAGAACGATAGAGATAATGTGAGTAATTTACTTTCATTCATTGATAATCGCGACACCGCCAAACCATTTTTCACGTTCATGTTTTTTGAATCACCTCATGCGCGCTATTACTTTCCAGAAAATAGTGTCATTGCAAGACCCTACCGTGACGATTTGAACTATGCCACTTTGAGTAAAGAGCAGTTGCGAAATGATATTACACCAATAAAAAATCGTTACATCAACTCTGTGCATCATTTAGATATGCAGTTTGGCCGAATTTTTGATTATCTAAAACAGCATCAATTATTGGATAACACTGTCGTTATAGTCAATGGCGATCATGGTGAAGAATTTATGGAACATGGCTTTTGGGGTCACAACTCAACTTTTGTTGATCAGCAAGTACGTACACCCTTAGTCATTTACACACCGAAGATGAAACCATTAGTAAGCAATCAACTCACCAGTCACATGGATGTCGTACCTACATTGATGCCGCTATTGGGCGTCACAAACCCAAGTGCAGATTACGCTACCGGCGTGAATTTACTCGCTGGAGAAAAACGTAACCATACCTACATCGCAGACTGGGATCGTATTGTGTATGTAGATGATGACGTTAAAATCACGCAACCAGTCAACGGCAAGGGTTTTGCATTATTAAAAGCTAGCAAAGGCAATGACGACCCACTTAGCAAAGCGGAACGTTCCGCTATGCTCGCTAAAAAACAGCCCGCTTTACTACAATTGGTAAATGACTTAAGTAAGTTTTTTAAGAAAAAAGAACCTGTTAGTCTCAAATAAGCCTGATACAAAATAAGTAATTTTATGATTGCCATATAACGACCACTGCCCGATAATTTGGGGGTGGACAAGCGCGCGCAAATCTTACTTAAAACCTTAGTTGAACATTACATCAGTGATGGTCAGCCTATTGGTTCGCGCACACTATTGCAGCACTCCGGTTTAGACGTCAGCGCCGCCACTATTCGCAATGTCATGAGCGATTTAGAGCAGTTAGGCTTTATTGCGAGCCCGCATACTTCTGCTGGGCGCATCCCTACGCAAAAAGGCTATCGTTTATTTGTCGACTCTTTGCTCACTGTGCAACCAGTTGAAACGCAAATGCTACAGCAGCTTAAAAGTGGCTTATCGTCACCTAATCCAAATGAGTTGATTGCAAGTGCTGCGGATATGCTCTCCCAACTGACCCAGTTTGCGGGGTTGGTCATGATTCCTAAGCGCAAACGCATCGCCTTTAAGCATTTAGAGTTTTTACCTTTGTCTGAAACACGTATCCTGGTGATTATCGTCACTAGCGATGGCAATGTACAAAACCGTATCATCATGGTTGAGAAACCTTATTCTGCAAGCGAACTCACGCAAGCAAGTAATTATTTCAATGCCAACTTTGCTGGCCAGACTTTTGAAGAAGTGCAGCAAAAACTTCATCTCGAACTTAAACAAATGCAAACAGACATGAACCGCTTAATGTCAGCCGCTCTTGATGCTAGCAGCAAGGCTGTTAATAACGATAAAGACGGCGTTGTGATTGCAGGTGAACGCAACTTACTGCAAGTGGATGAACTTTCTACCAATGTCAGCAGCCTACGTAAATTGTTTGAGATTTTTGAACGCCGTACTTCACTCATGCAACTATTAGACAATAGCCAACGCGCTGAAGGCATACAAATATTTATCGGCGGCGAAAGTGGGTACTTACCTTTGGATGAATGCAGCATGATTACTGCGCCTTATGAGGCAGATGGACAGGTGGTGGGCACATTAGGCGTGATTGGCCCAACCAGAATGGCTTATGAACGGGTGATTCCCATCGTAGACATCACCGCTAAACTCTTATCTAACGCGCTAAACTCTACTAACTAAAAAACAATCCTCACGGAATTTAATGGCTTATTACAATCCTGAACCGCCTTATCAACATGGCGAGACCCTTAAAGTGGGCATTTTACTTGCCAATTTAGGTACCCCAGATGCACCAACTGCGCCTGCATTGCGGCGCTATTTGGGCCAATTCTTAATGGATAGACGCGTAATAGAAATTCCGCGTTTTATTTGGTGCTGGATTTTATATTGCATTATATTAGTGGTGCGCCCCAAGAAATCCGCTGCAAAGTACGCACAAGTCTGGTCACAAGAGGGCTCGCCATTGTTAGTGCATGGGCAAAAACAAGCACTAATGCTACGTGGGTTTTTAGGTCAAAAAATCAATTCGCCATTTGCCGTTGAGCTAGGCATGAGCTATGGCAACCCAAGCATGCAATCTGCTATTGATAAACTACGGGCAAAAAACTGCGACCGTATCTTAGTATTTCCGTTATATCCGCAATATGCGGCTAGCAGCACAGCTAGCGCGCTAGATGCCGTATGGCGTGTACTGCTTAAAACGCGGAATATGCCGGCTATTCGCACCATAAAACACTATCACGACCACCCCGCTTACATTGCTGCGTTAGCGCGAAGTGTGCGTGAACATTGGCGCTTGAACGGAAAACCAAATGCAAATGGCTCAGGAAAGTTAGTGATGAGCTTTCATGGTTTGCCAAAATTCCATTTAATGAAAGGTGATCCGTATCACTGTGAATGTCATAAAACTGCACGTTTATTGGCTGAAGCTTTAGAGTTAAACAAAGATGAATATACCGTTGCTTTTCAATCGCGTTTTGGTAAGCAAGAATGGCTCAAACCTTATTTAGCCAGCACACTGGAAGAATTAGGCAAAGCGAAAACCAAGCGTATCGATGTGATTTGTCCTGGATTTAGCAGTGATTGTCTAGAGACTTTAGAAGAAATAGCCATGGAAGGTAAAGATATCTTCACGCATGCAGGCGGGGGCGAATATCACTATATTCCTGCGCTTAACGAAAGTGAAGCTTGGATACATGCCATGACTGCGATTACACTTGAAAATCTGCAAGGCTGGGTTACCACTGACTGGAATAATGAGTCAGCTAAAAAAGATGCGGAAATGACTAAATTACGAGCTCAGGCTATGGGCGCTAAACAATAAGCGTTATACTTTTGTTTTGAGTTATTAAATAAAATCATGATAGTAATTACCGGCGGCGCAGGCATGATAGGTTCTATCATCGCTTGGCACCTCAACACAAAACTTCAACGTGATGATCTGGTCATCGTTGACCATATCACGCACGTCGATCAATGGCAGAATTTGGTCAAACGCCAATATGTGCAATATTTAGACAGAGAGCAATTATTGCTATGGCTTAATGGTAATTCTGAATCTAAAGCACGTACTGATATAGAAGCCATCATCCATATGGGCGCGATCAGTGCTACTACCGAGCGTGACTTTAACAAGCTCGTGACGAATAATATTCATTACTCACAAGCTTTGTGGACTTGGTGTGCTGATAACAATGCTTCATTTTTCTATGCCAGTTCTGCTGCGACTTATGGCGCTGGCGAGCATGGTTATGATGACGCGTCTATTGAAAGCCTTCGCGCGCTTAATGGTTACGGCTACTCCAAACACTTTTTCGACCAATGGGCGCTGCAGCAGGTTAGCAAGGGCTTACCAACGCCACTAGCGTGGGCAGGCTTTAAATTCTTTAACGTGTATGGCCCTAACGAATATCACAAAGAACGCATGGCCAGCGTAGCGCTCCATAGCTTTAACCAATTTAAAGAAACTGGCACTGTTAAGCTGTTTAAGAGCCATAAAGCAGGTTATGAGGATGGCATGCAGCTACGTGATTTTGTCTATGTGAAAGACGCCGCTTCGGTTGTGGTGCATTTTCTTGAGCAAGCATTAAATGGCAAGCCTTGCAGTAATGGCATCTATAATATCGGCACAGGCAAGGCACGAGCATTTAAAGATTTAGCGACGAATGTAATGAGCAGTATGGGGAAAACACCGCACATTACTTACATTGATATGCCGGAAGATTTACAAGGCAAGTATCAATATTTCACTGAAGCAACGATGACTAAACTACGCACTACTGGTTACCAGCAAGCTTTTTATAGTTTAGAAGACGGCGTGAAAGATTATGTGCAGAATTACTTGATGCAAGAAGATGCATATTGTTAAAGTACTTTTAATAAGCACGATACAAAGAGACTATTATTTTGAATCAAACGAATCAACACCAATTTTTAGAGCAAGAGTGGCTAGCGCACACAACCATGTTTGCCCAATTGCAAGCTATATTCCCGCAAGTGATTGCGGTTGCAAATGAATTACGTGCAACGCATCAACGTGGCGGGAAAATTCTGCTCATGGGC
>JBDSHU010000278.1:0-5629 GCA_039918335.1 Methylotenera sp.
ACGCCAAGATTTTTTACAGCGCAGCGAAAGCAAGCGACAGTATCCAGCAAGGTTTGGAAAAATCCGCCGGATTTTTACGTACTCAGTTAGCTAAGCGCATGCTGTTGCGCACAGTGCCGCAGTTACATTTTGTATATGATGCATCAATTGATAATGGCATGATGATGTCAAAACTGATTGACGAAGCGCTGGCTTCAAATCCAGAAAAACCATAAACAGCTTGTCTTAATAATAAAAAGCTAGTCAATAGAAGTAAGTCAATTGCAGTACAAAAGACCAAAGAAAAACATTAACGGCGTATTGCTGCTAGATAAGCCGCTTGGCTATTCGTCTAATCAAGCCTTGCAAAAAGCAAAGTGGCTATTGCAAGCGGCAAAGGCTGGCCATACTGGGACACTAGATCCGTTAGCTACGGGTTTGCTGCCCTTATGTTTTGGCGAAGCCACCAAGTTTGCGCATTATCTAACCGATGCAGATAAAACTTACGTAGCCACTTTAAAGCTAGGCGTTACAACTAATACCGGTGATGCTGAAGGTGAAGTGTTAACTATATCCCCAGTAAATGTAAGCTCAACTCAGTTTGAGCAAGCCTGCCTAAAGTTTGTGGGTGAAGTAAGCCAGATTCCTCCTATGTATTCTGCTTTAAAGCATGAAGGAAAAGCGCTTTACGAGTATGCAAGAGCTGGCGTGGAAATTGAACGTCAACCACGTGTCGTCACTATCCGCAGCATTGCAGTCAACACTTTTGCGCAAGATGTAGCCAATATCACTGTCAGTTGTACCAAAGGTACATACATACGAACCCTAGCTGAGGATATAGGCAATTTGCTTGGTTGTGGTGCACATTTAATTGGTTTGCGCCGTACAGCTACAGCTAATTATCAGATAGCACAAACTATCACGCTAGAGCAATTTGAGGCAATGTCGGAACCGCAGCGTTTAGATGCCTTAATGCCGCCGGATAGCGCCGTACTCGATTTTCCATCTATGATATTAGATGCCGATAGCACATTTTATCTACAGCAGGGTCAGGCGATATGGCAGAGTGGCGTGATTCCAAAGGGACTCATCAGGCTGTATAGCGAGAGCCAAGTTTTTTTAGGTTTAGGTGAGCAGCAGAGTGACGGTAAAATTGCGCCTAAACGCTTGATTGTTGATCGTGATTGATCGCTAAATATAATCAGCTCACAAACTTCAGTGCAAATAGTTATTGATAACTCATGGATTTACAGTTAAAATGCGCGGTTCATTGTAAATGAATGCTTTAGCGGGATATATAAGCCTGCTTTAGTATTGACGCTAATTATTAGGAAAAAAGATGGCAATTACAGCTGTAGATACCGCAAAAATCGTTAAAGAATATCAACGTGCACCCAATGATACCGCTAGTCCAGAAGTGCAAGTGGCTCTTCTAACAAGTCGTATTACTTACTTAACAGAACATTTTAAATCTAATAAAAAAGATAACCATTCACGTCGTGGTTTGTTGGCATTGGTTAGCCAACGCCGTAGTTTATTAGATTATTTGAAACGTGAAGATGTAAGCCGCTATCAAACATTGATTGAGCGCTTAAGTCTACGTAAGTAATTTTTATAAAAGTGACTTGCTTGCTAACGTCCAGTTTAAAAGCATTGGGCTCACTTTTATAATTGTAAGAAAAGCCGACTGCATGGTGATATGCGTCGGCTTTTTGGTTTTGAGTAAACCTATCACTCTGATGATTTAAATCGGTTGATTTAAAGTCTACGATTTTAAAAATGATATGCAAAATAGAATCAGCTGTTATTGGGTAGTGAATAGCAGCTTATTGATAAGACAAAGGAAAAATAATGTTTAATAAAGTGAAAAAAAGTATTCAATACGGTGCGCATGAGCTCACCATTGAAACAGGTGAAATAGCCCGTCAAGCTGACGGCGCAGTGTTAGTAAGTTACGGTGATACAGTTGTATTAGTGACAGTCGTTGGTAAAACAGAAGTTAAAGCAGGTCAAGATTTCTTCCCATTGACCGTAGATTATATGGAAAAAACTTACGCGGCTGGTAAAATTCCAGGCGGTTTTTTCAAGCGTGAAGGTCGTCCTTCAGAAAAAGAAACGCTTACATCACGTTTAATCGATCGTCCATTACGCCCGTTATTTCCAGAAGCATTTTTGAATGAAGTGCAAATCGTAGCGACAGTGATGTCGTCTGACCCAGAAATTGATTCTGACATTCCTGCGATTATTGGTGCATCTGCTGCGATGGCAATTTCAGGTATTCCATTCTATGGTCCGTTAGGTGCGGCACGTGTTGGTTACATTAATGAAGAATATATCATAAACCCGACTAAAGCCCAATTAGAAGAAACAGAGTTGGATCTAGTGGTCGCCGCGACAGAAACCGCTGTAATGATGGTGGAATCAGAAGCGAAAGAATTATCAGAAGAAGTGATGTTGGGCGCTGTAGTGTTTGGTCATAACGCGATGCAAGCCGTGATTAGCATGATTAACGAAATGGTCGCTGAAGTTGGTAAAGACGCTTGGGACTGGGTTGCTCCAGAGCCGGATACTGCAATCATTGAAAAAGTGGCGGCGATTGCTGCTGCGGATGTAAATGCTGCATTTCAAATCAAAGCAAAAGGTGCGCGTTCTGCTAAGTTAGAAGAAATTAAAAACCGCGTCATGGGCGAGCTCATTACTGAGACAACCTCAACCACAGAAGCTAACAAAATCAAGGCAGAGTTCTTTAATTTAGAAGCTAAAACTGTACGTAGCCAAATCTTAAACGGTGAGCCACGTATTGATGGCCGTGACACACGTACAGTGCGTCCTATCACTGTGCGTACAGGCGTGTTGCCACGTACCCATGGTTCAGCATTATTCACGCGTGGTGAGACTCAGGCGCTCGTTATTGCAACTTTAGGTACAGGCCGTGATGAACAAGTGATTGATGCACTACAAGGCGAGTTTAAAGACCGCTTTATGTTGCATTACAACATGCCTCCGTACGCAACAGGTGAAACTGGCCGTGTAGGTACACCGAAACGTCGTGAAATCGGCCATGGCCGTTTAGCAAAACGCGCGTTATTGGCAGCATTGCCTTCGGCTGAAGAGTTTGGCTATACAGTGCGTATCGTGTCTGAAATTACTGAATCTAACGGTTCGAGTTCTATGGCTTCAGTATGTGGCGGTAGCTTGGCGATGATGGATGCTGGTGTGCCATTAAAAAATCATGTGGCTGGTATCGCCATGGGCTTGATTAAAGAAGGCAACCGCGTTGCAGTATTGACCGATATTTTAGGTGACGAAGATCACTTAGGCGATATGGACTTTAAGGTAGCCGGTACAGAGGACGGCATCACTGCATTACAAATGGACATTAAGATCACAGGCATCACTGCAGAAATCATGCAAGTGGCTTTAGCGCAGGCTAAAGAAGGCCGTACACATATCTTAGGTATTATGAAAGCAGCGATGACGACTGCAAATACTGAAATGTCAGCATTTGCACCACGTATCATCACTATGAAAATCAATCCTGAAAAAATCCGTGATGTGATTGGTAAAGGCGGCGCTGTGATTCGTGCCTTAACTGAAGAAACTGGCACCACGATTGATATTGAAGATGATGGTACAGTGAAAATCGCATGTACCAGCTCTGAAGCTGGTGCTGAAGCGCAACGCCGTATTGCTGAAATCACTGCTGAAGTGGAAATCGGTAATGTATATGAAGGTACCGTACTTAAATTGCTGGACTTTGGTGCGATCGTGTCATTAATTCCTGGTAAAGATGGTTTATTGCATATCTCTCAAATCGCCCATCAGCGTGTAAATGCGGTGAGTGACTTCCTAAAAGAAGGCGATATCGTGAAAGTTAAAGTGGTAGAAGCTGATGAAAAAGGCCGTGTGCGTTTAAGCATGAAGGCTTTGATTGAGGCACCTGCTGCAGAAGCTAAGTCTGAAGCAGAATCTGACGAGTAATCACTGTAATTAGATGTAATAAAAAAGCCCGCGAAAGCGGGCTTTTTTATTGCTAGTATTTTTATAATGAATTAAAAGTTAATCAATTATAAATCGTTAATTATTTAGCGACTTGTTTCTCACGCATCTCATCTAGCGTTTTGCAATCAATGCATAGTGTTGCAGTAGGGCGTGCTTCCATGCGTTTTAGGCCAATTTCGATACCGCAGCCTTCACAATAGCCGTATTCGTCACTATCGATGTTGCGCAAAGTTTCATCAATCTTTTTAATCAGCTTGCGCTCACGGTCACGGTTACGCAATTCAAGTGTCATATCTGACTCTTGACTTGCTCTGTCGTTTGGATCGGCAAACATCGTCACTTCATCTTGCATCGTGTGTACGGTGCGATCAAGGTCATGGCTTAATTCCGATTTCCAATCATTTAAAATCTTACGAAAATGATTGAGCTGAGATTTGCTCATGTATTCTTCATCAGGTTTCGGCTGATAAGGTGTAAATTGTTTAGTAATAACCGCTGCCATAATGGAACTCCAGGTACTAAATAATATAGGTGCTTAATAAATTCTGTATTTGTAAAAATACGCTTACTGTGAAAACTTGCATATTACAAAATTAGCGCGTGAGTGTACACTGAAAAAAGCTTAGATGCAAAACACTAGTAAAAACCGGCTAATTGCTTGAATTATTGGTAAGATTCTTTAGTTAGGATTCGCTCATTTCTAAAGCTAATAATGTGTTTACCATCAATGTTGCCACTGTCATGGGCCCTACGCCGCCTGGCACTGGCGTAATCCAGCTGGCGCGCGTTTTTGCGATATTAAAATCAACATCGCCGGCAATACTACCATCAGCCAGACGATTAATGCCAATATCAACCACAATCGCGCCAGGCTTAATCCAGTCGCCTTTAATAAGCCCAGGTTTACCGGCTGCTGCGACTACTAAATCCGCATTCATGATGGCTTTACTTAAATCTTTAGTATGGCGGTGACAGCTCGTGACCGTACAACCTGCCAGTAAGAGTTCTAACGCCATAGGGCGGCCTACATGGTTCGAGACGCCCACTACAACCGCGTCTAAGCCCATTAAATCAATATTAAGTGAGCTTAGCATTTTAATCACACCAAATGGCGTACAGGAGCGTAATGTGGGTTGGCGTATGGCTAATCTGCCGATGTTAAAAGGGTGAAATCCATCCACATCTTTATAAGGACTAATGCTCTCAACGATATGTTCGTCGTTAATATGGGCTGGCAGAGGCAACTGTACAAGAATGCCGTCAACGCTGCTATCTGCATTGAGTTTTGCAATCAATGTTAATAACTCTACTTCCGTAGTGGTTGCAGGTAAATCATAAGCAGTAGAGATAATGCCTACCTTATCGCAAGCTAAGCGTTTGTTGCGGACGTAGATAGAAGAGGCTGGGTCTGCGCCCACAAGCACTACCGCCAAGCCAGGCGCGCGTTTATTTGCTTGTAAGCGGTTGTTAATACGAGCTTTTATACTGTCTAATAGGTTTTCTGCAATGGCTTTGCCATTAATTATTTGTGCGGTCATTGCTTAAGTAATTATTAATTATTGAAAATAAAGTAACATTTTAACATATTAGAATTGACCTACAGCCCAGTTTGCAGTATATTTCTGGCCTTCGGCGTGTAGCGTAGCCT
>JBDSHU010000279.1:0-4216 GCA_039918335.1 Methylotenera sp.
TCGAATGCTTTATGTTCATAAGCTTTTACTACATCCGTTACATAACGTTCTGCATGTAGATAGCGAATTTTTGCATCAGGATTGTGTAATTTTAATTCATTGCCGATGGCTTGCAGCAAGTGTGTCTTGCCTAAGCCTACCCCGCCATAAATAAACAGCGGGTTATAAGCAGTACCTGGATTTTCAGCGACTTGTATGGCAGCAGCACGTGCCAGTTGGTTTGCGCGACCAGTCACATAATTAGTAAAGTTAAAAGAGCTGTTTAAGCCAGAAGCGATACCCGCAGCACCATTGTTTTTATTATTAGCGGCTTTGAGTTGAGAAACGACTTGATGTAGATTTTTTTTATGCTTGATTTGAACATCAGATAGTTCTTGTGAGCCATCTGAATTAATCTCGTTAATATCGATACTGATTTTTGATTTCTCAGTGTTTGATTTTACCGCTGTAGGTTTTGAAGCAACATCGGATAATACTAAATCAATTTGTATATTAACGAGATCTAATTCGCTGGCGAGCTGTTCAATTTTTTTAAGAAAACGTTCTTTTACCCACTGCATGACAAAACGATTAGGCGCAAGTAAGCGGATGGCATTACCCTCTATTTCTGATCGTAGAGGTTTAATCCAAGTGTTGAATTGTTGTGTTGAGAGCTCTTGTTCAAAACGACTGAGACAAGTAGGCCAAAAATTTTCCATCTGTGGTGGTTTACCTTAGCAATAGCATGATGTGCATGACTACAAAAGCTATATTTTATTATTTAAGTAGCTGTTTTTACGTGATTTTTTTAATTATTTATGTACGTATTTTCTTCAAATAACGCGCTTTAGAAACCACATTATTTTGATATAATTACCACCACATTCTAGCTGGTTTAAGTTAACTTATCCACAGGCAATTACTAACTTTACTAAACTAAATAAACATTGACAAAATAGAGGGTTATCGTGTCTAATAACGCCCTTTATAGCATTATGCTTGCTGGAGAATTACATGAAACGTACTTACCAACCATCTAAAACACGTCGCGCCCGTACTCATGGCTTTTTAGTCCGTATGGCTACTAAAGGTGGCCGTGCTGTTATTGCAGCTCGCCGCGCTAAAGGTCGTAAACGCTTAGGTCTATAGTTTAAACTTTAAAGTCCATCCGGGCTTTATCGGTAATTTAAGCTAATACCTAAAGTTCTTACACTACTGAAGTTCTTAGAGCAAAAGTAAAGCAGTGGCATCGTTTAGATTTACTAAACCAGCCAAGCTAATTAAAACGGATGAATTTTCATCCGTTTTTAATTTCCGCAAACGTATTTCTGCGCTACATTTAGCGATACACTATCAGCCGAATACGCTGCAACATGCGCGTTTAGGGTTGGTGGTGGGTAAAAAAACGGCTAAATTGTCCGTTAGCAGAAATTATATGCGGCGCGTATTGCGTGAGTTTTTTAGACTAAATCAACAAAATATTTGCCATGTGGATTTAGTCATACGTGTGCAAAAAAAGTTTGATAAAGTAGATTTTGTTCAAATTAAACAAGAGTTTGATACTTTGATTGCAAAAATAAATCAGCGGATCAAGCCAGAACCAAAAAATAATTCGCAAATTAAGTACTACATTAAATGCGCCACTGATTGAATGATGATAGCTACTATAAAGTACCAATGAACATAATAGCGCGCCTACTGGTTTGGATAGTCAAAACTTATCAAATAATGCTAAGTCCATTTTTTGGCCAGCAATGTCGTTTTTACCCTACCTGTTCACAATACGCGCTCGATGTTATCCACAAGCATGGCGCCGCTCTTGGTACTTATTACACTCTTCGCCGTTTATTCCGCTGCCATCCCTGGCATGCTGGTGGTCACGACCCTGCTCCTTAAATGTGTAACAAATACTCGTAATTTAAAAATTTAATTTATAAGACTGCCCAATAAAATCATGAATACAAAACGCTTAATACTGTTTGTTATTTTTTCGATGTCTATTTTGATGTTATGGGATGCTTGGCAAAATAAAAATGCACCCGCGCCTGTGACACAGCAAACCACTACAGCGAATGTTGTAGGGGTCGCAAGTAATGACAATAGTATTCCCAATAGCAGTAGTCAAAATGTAAATTCAGCAGGCACGACACCGGCACCAACAGAGCAAGTGATTGATGGCGATTACAAGCTATTGGCTGGCCAACGTATTAGTGTAACTACTGATTTATACCAAGCAGACATAGAAACAACAGGCGGTGATTTACGCAGATTAGAGTTGCTTAAACATCGTGCATCAAATAACGATAAATCGAATTTTGTTTTATTAGATGATGCGGCAAAACCAATGACCTATGTTGCGCAAACAGGGTTGATTGGCACCGACTTACCAACGCACAAGGCGGTGTTTACAAGTGCTGCCCCTAGCTATCAGATGCAAGATGGCCAGGATAGCTTAGAAGTACGTTTAAGCTGGGCTGGCAACGGCGTGACGGTAGATAAAGTGTATACCTTCCATCGTAATAATTACGTGATTGATGTTAATTACGAAATAAAAAACGATTCAGCAGCGGCGATTACACCAGCAGTTTATTATCAAATTGTGCATGATAATGAATCGAATCAAGGTTCTAAGTTAATGCCTACTTTTACTGGCGGCGCTTATTATTCTGAAGCAACTAAATTCAAAAAATTAAGCTTTAGTGATATGGCAAAAGAGCCCCTCAAGCTTGATACTAGCAATGGTTGGGTAGGTTTGTTACAACACTATTTTGTAAGTGCGTGGATACCTAAAGATGGCGTTGCCCGCGAGTTTTACAGTACAAAACTTACTGAAAAAATGTACATTATTGGTACAAAAAATACATTAGCTACCATTGCTCCGGGTGCTAGTTTAACTGTTCCGGCACGTTTCTTTTCAGGGCCACAAACACAGAAAGATTTAAAAGCTGCGGCACCAGGCTTAGAGTACACAGTGGATTATGGTTGGTTAACAGTGGTTGCATCGCCATTATTCTGGTTGTTATCAAAAATACATTCTTTTGTCGGTAATTGGGGCGTGGCGATTATATTGCTGACCGTTTTAATCAAAGCAGCCTTCTTTAAGCTTTCTGCAACGAGCTATCGTAGCATGGCGCAAATGCGTGAATTAGCGCCGCGTTTGCAATCCATGAAAGAAAAGTTTGGCGATGATCGTCAAAAAATGCAAATGGCGATGATGGAGCTCTACAAAAAAGAAAAAATCAATCCTATGGGCGGTTGCTTACCTATAGTGATTCAAATTCCAGTGTTCATTGCATTGTATTGGGTGCTGTTAGGCTCAATCGAGTTACGCCATGCGCCGTTCTTTGGCTGGATTAAAGATTTGTCAGCAATAGACCCATACTATATCTTGCCTATACTCATGGGTGCAACCATGATTCTTCAAACAAGACTTAATCCTAAGCCTACAGACCCTATTCAAGCTAAAGTGATGACCTGGATGCCTGTGATTTTCAGCGTGTTCTTCTTCTTCTTCCCTGCTGGCTTGGTGTTGTATTGGTTGGTGAATAACATATTGTCTATCACGCAACAGTGGTATATCAATAAAACCATACATGCTGAAACGCTATTAAAAAAATCAGGTGGAAAGCACTAGTTCTCAAGATACCATTGCCGCAATTGCGACGGCCTCCGGCGCTGGCGGCATTGGTATTGTTAGAGTTTCAGGTTCGGCTGCAGCGCACATAGCAGCCGCAATTTTGGGCGCTTGCCCTGCCCCACGTCATGCGGCGTATCTGGATTTTAAGCAGTCAGATGGTGAGCTGATAGATCGTGGCATCGCCATTTACTACCCCAACCCCCATTCATACACAGGCGAAGATGTGCTTGAACTGCAAGCCCATGGCGGTACTGCGCTCATGCAAATTTTGCTGGCGCGATGTATAGCACTTGGTGCACGTCAAGCTGAGCCGGGTGAATTTACCCGCCGTGCTTTTCTGAACGACAAAATTGATTTAGCCCAAGCTGAAGCTGTGGCAGATGTTATCAACGCCGCAACGACTGAAGCAGCTAAAAGCGCAGTGCGTTCTCTATCTGGCGAGTTTTCGCAGCGCATCAATACCCTACTTTTAAAATTAATAGATTTACGCATGTTTGTAGAAGCATGCCTGGATTTTCCTGAAGAAGAAATTGACTTCATCACGCAAGGCCATGTGGCGGAAAAGTTAGCGTTAATCATTAAAGAGTTAACTTCAGTCTT
>JBDSHU010000280.1:0-3331 GCA_039918335.1 Methylotenera sp.
GATTTAAATAGTCCTAACTCATAATCATTTGACTTCCAAAATCGAACTGTTTTTTCCACATTGTTCTGATTTACATACAATAAATCCCCATAACAAGCGTCTATTGCCGGGTCTAAAAACACTTGAGCGATATCTTCTAATACGTGATCATATCTATAAAAATCATCCGCATTTAATGTACCAATGACATCGCCTCGAGCAAGGGCTATTCCTTTATTCATTGCATCGTAGATTCCTTTATCCTTCTCACTAATCCAATAATCGACAACATGGTCATACTGCTTCAAAATATCAACCGTTGCGTCGCTTGAACCACCATCAACAATAATGTATTCAATGTTGCCATAACTTTGCTTCAGGACACTTTCTATCGTGTCACGTATGGTTTCCGCACCATTAAAAACTACAGTAATGATCGAGATTAATGGCTTATGTGGCAACGAATGTTTGTTGAAGCATCGGGTACGTAACCCGCCCTTGTCTTGATGTTCTTTATCTTTAATTGATTGAGATAACAAATTTGATTCAAAAATAGAATCTTTGTTTATCGCAAAAGGCTCTGAGCTTGCGGCCATTATTTTCAAGTCGCATCTCCTTCACCAGTTGTAAGGCTCAACATTGCCGTAGCAACTTCTTTCCAGTCGAGAGGTAATGTCTTTAGATTTTCGGACCACACAGGCCACCATCCAGAAGCAAGCCGCTTGTTCAAATCTATTACAGCCATATGTAGCGAATTAACGTCTTCGGGATTAAAGTAAATCGCTTGATCTCCACAAAGCACTCTAGTATAAGCCAGATCAGGACAAATGATAGGTAAGCCTATCCACATTGCCTCGACGAGTGGAAATCCAAAACTCTCGGAAAAAGAAAGAAATAAAAGCGCATCTGCAGTGCTATATGCCTCTAACACCTTATCAGATGTAAGCCTATCAACGCAATGTATCCATGATATTGCAGGATTTGGATTTAAATGCTCTGGAATAGTAAGTAACAGCTCAGATACAGGCCATGCTTTAGATTGATTGGCATGAATCGCACTTAATAATTGATGGTTTTTATGTGGGTATATTGCAGCGGGATAAAAAAGTCGCAAACCTGAATCTGCTCGTAAACTTCTTTGAGTACGTTTAAGTTGAGACTCAAGTAGCCAGTTCGGAGCAGGCTGTGCAATAATATGTACCCGACCTTTTATTTCTGGATAAGTAGTAATAAGTGCGGCCTTCATAGCCACAGTTTGAACAATAAAGGCCGAAACATACTTTATGTTGATTCGAAACAACCACCTTGCTATCCAATACTTGATGGCACCAAGATACCTGCCACTATTTGACCCACCTGCAAGTAAAGGAGTCTGCACAAAAACAGTTTGTTTCGCTTTAATCCTTAGAGGTATATCACCTAACACGAGTACAGGCGTAACATTATCAAACTTACTACCGAATAATGTGCATTCCAGCACCCTTGAAATAGAATTAGGTAAATATCGTTTGTAGTATATAAGCTTGGTTTCTTGGCAAGTAGTTTCGTAACTAGACAGATCGCCTTGTGACGGCAGGTAAATCTCCTCTAGTTTATAATCTGGCAACTGCTCAAAATTTGGTAGCAACGAATGAGCTAATTGAACAGCCCCAAGACCAGAAATATTGGTAAGATGCAGACGAACTAACTTTCTATCTTTGACCAACTTAGTCATAGTTTAATACTCACCCCAAAAACTGGACTTGTTCACTCGCATTACGCTAGGGAAATCTTCTCTAATCATATCAAACATATAACGACCAGCCACTTCAGGATTAAGAGCTGCGCATGCATTTTGAGCCGCAAGGCGTGTTTTTACCAAGTATTCTGGTGAGATCACAAACTCATTCAACTTTCCCTCCAAATCTGGCACGTCTTCACTCCTAAAAATAGCGCCACAGTGCCACTTCTCAACGACCACTCCTGCACCAACCTGGTTACTGCAAACAACTGGCACCCCAGCCATGAGTGATTCATTAACTACGACACCCCAACCATCATATCGACTCGGCAGCACGAGAACGTCGTACTTTGCAATAACTGCCTGTGACTTCCCAAAAGGGATTAGTCCGCAATATTTAATAGTAGATTGATCGAAATCAAATTGATTAGAATCACCAGAACCATAAACATCAAGTGTGGCAACAATCTCATTTTTATTCAAATTTTTGAGAGCTTCAATCAATACATCTAGCCCTTTTCTTTTTATTAGTGTTCCAATAAAAATTATTCTTAAAACTGTTTTTCCAGAATCTGCTACTGTCTTATCAGAACAAGGGTATTCGGCATGCGGTACAAAATACCCGAATGGAAAGATTTTTTCCTTAGCAAGGCCGATACTTCTATATTGTGATGCTGCCAGAGTTGAAATAGCAAAAACACCAGCGATACGGCGGCTAAGCATCGCTCCATAAAAACGGTATAAAATAGGACGCAGCAATGCTTTGGTCCGATTCATTAGTTTATGCCTATCGCTTTGATACCCTGTAGAGATAGGAGAATAAGGTTCAGAGATTAAAAACACTTTATGCCTCATTGCAAGTGCCAGCATAAGCGTGATTATCAACTGAGGTTTTTCAAATGGACTACTAAAAAGATGTACTGAGTCTCGACTAGTCCGAAGCTGCAAAATAATATACTTAAGCCATCCGTTTTGTGGAATTAGCTTTGGGCTAAGAGATGCTGCGTGCTGATTTACCCACCCCTGCTCTCGTCTGGATGGATGTTCAGTGTTAGCAACATACACCGTTAGAGTACAATTTGCTGCTTGTTGCAATGCAGCTAAAGTATAGGATTGATGATCTGTTAAAACAGGGTGCCAACTTATAACGTTCAATGCAACTCCCTAGCTGAAGACTTAAATAGAAAGTCGCTCAACATTTGCCCCACCCTTTCTGGTGCGCATGCTACTGATACTGCGCGCATGCCATTTAGCGATAAAGCTCTTGCGGCATCACGATGCTCAACAATCCATTGTAGTTTCTCAATCAACAAATTTGAATCGTCAACCTCTAAATAAATGGCTCCATCACTCAAGACTTTTCTTACATCACTAATGTCGGTAGTTAGTGCAAGTATGCCTTGACTGGCAAATTCAATAACTTTCGATGGAAATGTAGTATGTGCAAGTGCGCCAGAGTTTGGCTTGAGGGCTAGACCAACATGAGTAGACGCTAGTATCTGCCTATATTCATCGTCTGTTGTACGCCCGTACACAATGACCACAGGTTTTTCGGAACTGTAGGCTAAAGTTTTAAACTGCTCAAGACAGTCCCCTTTGCCCGTAATCTTAAAGATTAAACTTCTTGCCCAT
>JBDSHU010000281.1:0-10325 GCA_039918335.1 Methylotenera sp.
GTAACGTACTAGCGGCTGTGATTCGGAGTGCACTGCAAAAATGACAGATGCCCAAAATATGAACATTCGCTTAGCTAGCATCAATGACCTTGATCCGCTTGCACAGCTTTTTGATGCCTATCGTCAATTTTATGAACAAGCAGCGGGCATTGCACTGGCAACAACATTTATTAAAGACCGATTGAGTAATCAAGACTCTATTATTTTGATAGCACTCAACAGTGAGCAAACAATCATCGGCTTTTGCCAGCTTTATCCAACATTTTGCTCAGTGATTGCTGCGCCTATTTGCGTACTTTATGACTTATTTGTTGATTCAACGGCAAGAAAAACAGGGGCAGGAAAAGCACTAATGCTTGCTGCA
The DNA here is from genome assembly GCA_039918335.1 of Methylotenera sp. Taxonomy (GTDB): domain Bacteria; phylum Pseudomonadota; class Gammaproteobacteria; order Burkholderiales; family Methylophilaceae; genus Methylotenera. Next base: position 365 of record JBDSHU010000281.1, read on the forward strand.
CATGAATATGCTGCAAACAACGGATTTGCACATTTGGATTTAACGACAGCTAAAACCAACTTCACAGCACAGGCACTTTATGAATCGCTAGGCTGGGTACGAGATGAAGTGTTTTATAGCTACAGCAAAAAAATTCCTGTCTAAAAAACAGTTAACTTAACCCAGCGCATCGCGCAACTTATACCATGCCATCCCCAAAATCAACGCAGGTGTCCGTAGTAATTTACCACCAGGAAAATCATGGTGTGGAATGCGCGCCATTAAATCCAGACGTTCCGCTTGCCCCGCGATAGCCTCTGCCACCAATTTACCGGCCAGCCCAGTGAGTGCCACACCTTGGCCTGAAAAACCTTGTAGATAATAAATATTAGGGGCTAGTCGGCCGAAATCAGGAGCGCGATTCATGGTGATATCTACAAAACCGCCCCAGGTATACTCCACTTTCGTACTGGCTAACTGCGGAAAAGTCTCAACCATGCGTGCCTGCATGCTGGCTGTAAGATTTGGCGGGGTCATGGCGCTGTAGCTCACCCGTCCTCCGTAAATCATGCGCTGACTTTCACTGGGCTGACTTTCATTATGATGATCTGCAGCAAACCTGAAATAATCGAGTACAAAATTAGTATCGCAAACTGCCGATTTTGTCGGAATGAGTTTAGTTGCGATTTTGGCATCAATCGGTTCGGTGGCAATCATATAAGTACCCACCGGCATGATGCGTTTGGCCAACCTAGGCGCTAGTTTCGGTGAGACTTCTGGCAGATACATATTGCCTGCCAGCACCACAAACTTAGCTTTCACGGTACCAGTTTCGGTATGCAATTTAATAACTTCACCCTGCTGCATCGCTTGCGCAGATGAATTCTGAAAAATGCGCACACCCAAACTTGCCGCGCCTTTGGCCAATCCCAAACAATAATTGAGCGGATGCAAATGCCCGGAGCGACAGTCATAGTAGCCGCTGTGATAACGAGGGCTATCTATCCATTGCTTGATATCGTTAGGCGAAATCCATTCTGCATCAGTGTCATAATTGTACTTTTGCGCCATATCATCAAACCATTCGCGCAGCACAGCACCTTTGGTTGGATTAACCGCAACACCCAAAAAACCATTTTCTAAATCACACTTAATATTGAATCGTTTAACGCGTTCACGCACTAAATCCAAAGCTTCTAAAGTCATGCCCCATACTTTTTTTGCAGCGTCTAAGCCTAGGGCTTTTTCAATCACACCCTGCTCGCAAGCCAGGCCAGCAATGATTTGCCCGCCATTGCGACCACTCGCACCCCAACCTATATGCTTTGCTTCTAGCACCACTACTGAGTAACCGCGGTCTGCCAACTCAATTGCTGCAGAAAGCCCTGCAAAACCACCGCCCACGACACATATATCCGCTTCAATATCCATGTCTAATGCTGGGTATTGCGGTTGCTCATTAGCACTAGCAGCGTAGTAAGAATTTTGCGTGAGTTTGAGCTCAGTAGCGGCAGACATCGTGTTTCCTTTTCTTTTAAGCTCAACTTATTTTGTCGCTGCCATGCGTCCGCAAAGCCAGGTCCACACCAGCGTTGCCGCAGCATTAGAGGTAAGTTCTGCATGATCATAAGGCGGTGAAACTTCAGTGCAATCCATACCCACCCAATTCAAATCATGCCAAGCTTCCAGCAAAGTCATCGCCTGCGTTGTAGTCAGCCCGCCGACTTCTGGTGTACCTGTGCCTGGCGCAAAGGCTGGGTCCAGCGCATCAATATCAAAGGTTAAATACAATGGTGGATTGCCTGCTTTCGTCATACGGTCACGCACTTCAACAATCACATCATTTAATCCTGCGCCATCTTTGCCGCGTAGCTCACGTGCGGTAAAAATGCGCCCGCCCTGTGCGCTCACATACTCACGCGCTTCAAGCACGCCTGATGAACGAATACCAATTTGGATGAATGTGGTTGGGTCAACCAAACCTTCATTAATCGCTTCATACACCCAAGTTCCGTGGCCAGATGGTTCACCGAAATGGCTGTCCCAAGTATCGCAATGGGCATCAAAATGAATACAAGCAAGCGGCTGTTTGTAATGTGCATAATATGCACGCAGCAGCGGCAAAGTAATTGAATGATCACCGCCCAACCAGACCAACTCATACTGTGCAATCAATGCGCTAGCCTGTGGCATCAACGCTGCACGCATGGCTTCCAAGCTGGTGTTAGGCAACAATAAATTACCTAAATCAGCAATGTCATTAATTGGCGTAATATCAAAAAAAGGATGCTCACCACCACATAACATATGGCTCGCTTGACGTATAGCGTTAGGACCGAATCTTGTGCCAGGTCTATTCGTTACGCAGCCATCCCAAGCAATACCAGCCACGGCGAAGCGTTTTTGTGATTTATCTGCGGTCACTGAATCAGCTAAAACTGATATTGGTAGGCCGAGAAAACCACCCGTTGATGTATAAGGAAAACCGTGATTCATATTGCTGCTCCGTAACTGTTTTTGCATACATTAATGACAAAAATATAGTCTCTCAAAATACTTGTATGCATAATTTGTTAGATGTTAAACTAATTTTTGGTTTAATAAATAGAGCCATTTTAGCGATTTTTTTAGAACCACTTTGCAGAGCTATGTTAAATCCAATCTCGCCAAATACCTTACAGTGTAATGCCGAAAAACTGCTTGCAGATGAACGCGCGCACTATTTGCAAATTCATCCGCGTTCGATAGCACTATCTAAACAAGCGAACCAGCATTTTTTATATGGTGTACCCATGCACTGGATGAATGATTGGGGCACACCAACACCATTATTTGTACAACGTGCACAAGGTGCCCACTTTACTTGCGCTGACAATATAGACCATACCGACTTTTGCCTGGGCGACACTGGCGCCATGTTCGGCCACAGCCCTGCGCCAGTTACAAAAGCAGTCACTGCACAAGCTTACCGTGGATACACCACCATGCTACCCTCTACTTTAGCACCAGATGTGGGTAAAGCGCTGGCTGAGCATTTCGGCCTGCCTTATTGGCAGCTTGCCACTACTGCGACCGATGCCAATAGATTTGTACTACGCTGGGCGCGCGCAGTGACTGGGCGGAAAAAGTTGCTAGTGTTTGATGGCTGCTATCACGGCACGGTGGATGACACTATGGTGGATATTGCAATGTTAGATGCTACAAGCTTAGATTCTGGGCATGGCAACACCGTTAATCGTGCCAGCTTGCTAGGCCAAGTCCATGATTTAGGTTTACATACTGTAGCCGTGGTGTTCAACGATATTGCAGCAGTTGAACGCGAACTAGCCACAGGTGAAATCGCCTGCGTACTGACTGAACCTGCCCTCACCAACTGCGGCATGGTACCTGCAGAAGCAGGCTTTATTGAAGCATTGCGTGCACTCACAATCAAATACGGCAGCTTATTAGTACTGGATGAAACACACACCATTTCTACAGGTCGCGGTGGCTGGGCAAAAAATAATCATGTAACTCCTGACTTTTTAGTGGTCGGCAAACCCATCGCCGGAGGTCTGCCAGCCGCAGCCTATGGTTTTAGTAACGAGTTAGCTAACCGCATGAAGGCCGCCAAAGACAGCGCACCAACTGGACATTCTGGCATAGGCACTACATTGTCTGGCAACATGATGACGCTAGCCGCCATACATACCACCTTGACTGAAGTAGCCACAGAAACGGCTTATACGCACATGTTGACGCTAGCAGTCTCGCTAGAACAGCAACTCACTACCTCAATCAAATCGTACAAACTACCTTGGAACATCACCCGCCTAGGCGTAAGGTTAGAACTACAGTTTTGTGTTGATACTCCGCGAAATGCACAAGAAGCACGGGCTGCACAAGATCATATTTTAGAAGGTGCAATTCATTTATATTTGCTCAATCGCGGCGTGTTACTCACGCCGTTTCACAATATGATGTTGGTTTGTCCAAAGACTAGTATTGAGGATGTTGAGCGATTAGTGAATTTGTTTGATGAGTGCTTAAATGCGCTAACTAAATTGTAGGGTGTGCAAAAGTTTTATCTTTGCACACCATTTATCATGACTTGAATTGGTGTTCAAATAAAAATTAACTTGCATGCTCTACTCCTGAGCCTGTATCAATTTACGCTCAAAAATTGGTCTGAAGTTATAAAGCAATCTGTCAACTTCCCAACCATTTAATCCTGCCTCTTCTGCCACTTCTAAATAAAACTGTTCGTGTTTTTCATAATCAGGAAATTTCAAACCTAGTAGTTCAGTTATTGCATTTATGCGAACATCAATAGCAATTGAATTGCGAAAATCCTCATGATAAACATCCATCATAATGTTTCTTGCATATTTAGGACCTATACCAGGGAATTTTTTTAAGAATGCAATTTTATTTTCTTTACCTTGTTGAGAAAATAGCTGGTCTGTAGCAGCTTTTAATCCACCTAATTCCAGAACTAATTGAAACAACCTAAAATATATTTAGCTTTTTGATCAGGCATTCTAACTTTAGCTAAACCACAAACTTCTTTAAGTTTGTTTTCTCGACTTAGAGAAGGTAGATTTGTAATTGCTTCAAAAGTGATTTGATTATAATTTAGCTTATTACCGATAAGTCCATTCCAGCCCGAAGATCGTCCCATTGTTGAAAAACTTTGTAGTAAATAATGCCAAAGAAAATCAGAACGGTTTATTTGGTCATACTTCTTTTTTTCTTCTTCAAGCAAATATTTTCCAGTTGACTGTGAAATCTCTTTCAATATTTTTGCAAGTTTTGATTTTTCTTTACTAATTTCCATTTAAGTTCCTCTAAAGTGAAGTCAAATAATCTCAATAAAGCTGAGTTTAATTGCATTCAACACCAACCTACACACTATTTTCTGCATCAACCTGAAACGACTCCCCCGTAGCAAAAAACTGCCCACCCGCCACATAATGCATGGTTCTATTCAGTGGATTATCGCCAAAGTGCCAACGATTATCCGTATAGACTTCTGCATTTGAATAAGCGGCTATTACTTCAGCAATAATAATGTCGTAGCGGTCACTCGCATCAGGAATCACTTTGCATTCTAGCCACGCAGCGCAACCCTCTACCATCGGCGCGGCGATTTTTTGTGACGGAAAAGTGCTCAGATTAAAAGCTGCAAACTTATCTAACTCTCTGCCTGCATGTGAACCTACTGCCAAGGTTTGTGCGGCAATAGTACGTAACGGCAGTTGCAAACCAAACTCGCCGCTCGCATCTACTAACTCTCGCGTTAAGGTGTTGCTATCCATAATCACAATGACTTTCGGCGGATCAAAATCTAGCGCCGTTGCCCACGAGGCCGCCATGATGTCGTGACGACCGTTGTGTGAACTGGTTACTAAAGTGACAGGGCCGTGATTGAGTAATTGCGAGCAGCGCGATAGCTCAACTGGTTGCCTATTGTTACTTGGATTACCAATACTCAAATCACTCATGCTAATGAAACAATCGCCTCAATTTCTACCAGTACATCACGTGGCAATTTAGCCACTTGTACAGTTGATCTTGCCGGCGTGTGGCTGCCGAAGGCTTCACCATAGATGCCGTTCATCACGATGAAATCATCCAGATTTTTTAAGAATACTGTGGTTTTAACCACCTTGGATAAGTCAGCGCCTGCGGCTTCAATCACAGCTTTTAAGTTAGCCAATACTTGCTTGGTTTGCACGGTAATGTCGCCATTATTTAATGTACCGTCAGGACGCAAAGCAATTTGGCCTGAGGTAAATAATAAATCGCCAACCACCATGCCTTGTGAGTAAGGACCAATGGCGGCTGGAGCATTTGGAGTTTGAATTACTTTCATAAAATTACCTTTATTTAAAAATTAGATTTCACTTAAAAACCATACTTAATCGCCATTCCCGCGTAGGCGGGAATCCAGACCACGTGAATATTAACTAGTCACTATAAAAAACCATTCGTAAGCACCACCTTGACTGGATACCAGCCTTTCGCGCTTACACTTGGCGCTTTAGCGCTTAGTAGAGCGGTGAAGACCTTTCACTCAGAATAATGCGCTTCAGCGCCTATATTCTGTGGGGAAGCCAAATACTGGCTTACGGTCTCGCTGGTATGACGACAGTGCGGATTTATATACTGCTTGCATCTGAATATTGAAATTGTACCCGCTTAACATTACAAAACAATTCATACGCAATTGTGCCCGCATTGCTTGCCACCGCGTTGGCCGAAACTTGGTCACCCCACAGTTCCACTTGGCTACCAATCACAGCGCTTGGCAATTCAGTCAAATCGACAAATAACATATCCATTGATACGCGGCCTATTAGTCTAGTCATTTCGCCGTCTACTGCCATCGGTGTGCCCATTACTGCCGACCTTGGATAGCCATCTGCATAACCACACGCTACTACACCAACGACAGTGCCGCACTCAGCAGTAAATATGCTGCCGTAGCCTATAGATTGGCCTTTTGCAATTGTACGTTTTGAGATGATGCGGGAAGTAAGCTGCATTACAGGTCTTAATGTGTGTTTTTGATTTAAAGTGTGGTTGGCATACAGAGGATTAGCGCCGTACAACATAATGCCAGGGCGTGACCATTGCGTAATGATGTTAGGCAAGCCTTGTGTGCGCTGTATCTGTGGCCAACCTAAAATTGCAGCGGAGTTTGCTAAACTGGTCTCGGTATTTTCTAGCTTCAACCCAGCTACGGTTTGCTTAAATAAATCTACCTGCTGCTGTGTATGAACAGAATCTAAATTATCTGCATTCGCAAAATGGCTCATTAACACGATTTTTGCCACATTCGAGTGGTTAACAAGACGCAAATACGCACTTTTATATTCAGTGGGCGATAGGCCCACACGGTGCATACCTGTATCCATCTTTAGCCACACCTGTAAAGGTTTTGCCAGTTTAGCAACGAGCAATATCTCTAACTGCCACACATGATGAACGACTATCCATAAATCGTTTGCCACAATGTATGGCAATTCGGCTACTTCAAAAAAACCTTCAAGCAATAAAATGGGTTTGGTAATACCTGCTTCACGCAATTGCAATGCTTCTTCTATTGCCGCCACCGCAAAGCCATCTGCTTCATTTGCAATAGTTTTTGCACATTGCACTGCGCCATGCCCATAAGCATTGGCTTTAATAACAGCCAGCGCTTTGCCTCCATGGGATTTTTTGGCAATATGATAGTTATGCCTAAAAGCATCTAGGCGAATGTGAGCGATGGCAGGACGAGACATGTATTAATTTTTAGTTATTGTTTATGAGCTGAATGTGCAAAATCTTTATTCCCTCTTTGGGTTAAGACTTTATTATTAAGCACTATATTATCAGGCGCTTTAATCTCCAAGACTTTAGTATAACGACTAAAAGCTAAATCATCACTCTGAATCGCTGGTTGATGGTTCGCCACTAAATCTGCCAATAGTTGGCCAGAGCCGCATGCCATTGTCCAGCCTAGCGTACCATGACCAGTATTCAACCATACATTGTCATGCTGAGGTTTGTTTGAAGCGCGCCCGATAATCGGTGTTCCATCTGGTGTCATGGGACGCAACCCTGCCCACAATGTGGCATTAGGTATATCACCTGCATTCGGGAATAAATCGTGTGTAATCATCTCTAATGTTTTGCGACGGCGTGGGTTGAGGCTTAAATCAAAGCCCGCCAATTCTGCCATACCCCCGACGCGAATACGGTTATCAAAACGTGTAATCGCCACTTTATAGGTTTCATCCATCACAGTAGAGACAGGCGAAGCATCACTGTTCACCACTGGCACGGTAAGTGAGTAACCTTTGACTGGATATACCGGTAAACTCAAATCTAAACTTTTCAGCAACTCGCGTGAGTAGCTGCCGAGTGCAACTACATATTGATCAGCAGTGAGAATTTCTTTACCTGCTTCAGTCAAAATTTCTACGCCACTAAGCTTGCCATTGCTTGTTTGTAAACGCTCAATTAAAACATTTTGCCTGAATTTCACACCAAGCTTGCTCGCTTTCTCAGCTAAGCGCGTAGTAAATAGTTGGCAATCCCCAGTTTCGTCACCTGGTAAACGCAAACCACCCATCAGTTTATGTTTCACTAACGCTAAAGCTGGCTCTACCTGTGCACAGCCATCTCGGTCTAGCAGTTCAAATGGCACCGCACAACGACTTAACACGGCGATATCTTTCGCAGCTGCATCCAGCTGGCGTTGGGTGCGAAATACTTGCAACGTACCTTGTGTTCTTGCTTCGTATTGAATGCCAGTGCTAATACGTAATGTATCCAAACAATCACGGCTATATTCAGCCAAACGCACCATGCGTTCTTTATTAATGTCGTAGCTGGCGGCATTACAATTTTGTAAAATTTTAAGCGCCCATTGCAATTGCCATAGTGTGCCATCCACTTTCATAGCAAAAGGTGAATGGCGTTGAAACAGCCACTTAATTGCCTTCAGAGGCACGCCCGGGCCTGCCCAAGGTGTAGAGTAACCAGGTGAAATTTGGCCCGCATTGGCAAAGCTAGTTTCCATACCGGGTGAGGGCTGACGGTCGATGATAGTGACTTCAAAGCCTTTTTTTGCTAAATAATAAGCACTCGTTACACCCACTACGCCTGACCCTAATATAAGCACTCGCATCAAAGCACCTCTACTTAAAATTACTATAGTATTTAATTCATTGAAATAAGAGCATAAGCATAGTTTATTTCTTAATAACCGATTAAGTTAACCTAATATATTTAAATTTATAGTTAATATCACTAATTATTTACAAAATTTAGTGATTTTTTCTAAATTTTTGTTTCATAATGACAATTAGTATTTTTTAACATTAAGCAGAAATTAATAATAGGAAAGTATCATGCGCATTCGCACCCATGCAGTTCGTGAGCTTGACCGTATAGACATTAAAATACTGTCAGTGTTGCAAGAAAATGCACGCATCCCCATTACCGAGCTTGCCGAGCGTGTTGGGCTTTCCGTAACGCCATGTGGAGAGCGCGTAAAAACACTTGAGAAGGAAGGCGTGATACTTGGTTACCACGCACGTTTAAATCCACATGCCTTGGGGCTATCTTTATTAGTGTTTGTGGAATTAAAACTTTCCACCAAATCTGGCGCAATCTTCAGCAAATTTAAACAGGAGATTCTTAAACTACCCAGTGTGCTGGAATGTCATCTCGTATCGGGTGATTTTGATTACCTGATCAAAGCGCGCATCACGCAAATGACAGATTATCGCACCTTACTCGGCGACATTTTACTCACATTACCAGGCGCACAAGAGTCCAGAAGCTATATCGTAATGGAAGAGGTAAAAGAAGGTTTTGCACTACAGCTTAACGAAGCACAAGAGTAAGAGAATCTTTCACTCTTGAAAGATAACGATGAAAACTTACACCTTAAAATCTAATCGCAAAAGTAAATAAAAAAAGCCTAGTCATTTCTGACTAGGCTTTATATTTGGTAGGGCGTGCGGGGATCGAACCCACGACAAACGGATTAAAAGTCCATATCTAATATCCAGCATTGGATTGGCTTACAAGGCTATTTTAGTTCCGCAAAATCCCGCTCTTAAAGCAATTTACACCCAGTAAGCACGCGGTTATTTCTAATTTTGCGGAACAAATATTTCCCAAAATTCAATTTAGTTTAGCTTTGTGAAGTGCATTCATGAAACCAAGTTGCTATAACAATAAGCACAACTACTTCAATCTGAAGAGCCCACTCATTGTAGATATGCAACATTTGCGTATTCCAATGAAATGCGCCACTGATTCCAGATGAAACTCTGCCAATCGTTCCAAGTCAATCGCGCCATCAATTACAGCGCAAACTCTACTATCGATTCCAGCCACATCCGCCACCTTAATATGTGCGTTTTTTGATAGCCATTTCAAAGCGGGTGAATTCCAATAAAGATCTTCGCTACTATCAAATATACAATAAGACACAGCGATT
>JBDSHU010000282.1:0-6352 GCA_039918335.1 Methylotenera sp.
GCACTACACCATCTTGCCCATAGGATGATCCGCTAACGTAGCGACTGCTTGTGCGCGTCTTGTTACATTAAGCTTTTGAAATATACGTTTTAAATGACTTTTAACAGTGTTTTGACTGATGTGTAAAATCATCCCTATCTCTTGATTTGTTTTACCTGATTTGACCCAATGGATGATTTCCAATTCACGCGCAGTCAATCCTGAGAGATGCGGTATATCATTGGACTCATCTGCAATATCCAGTGGCTCAAGATGTTGTATTCTTCTTAATACATTATCAATATGCGGCATTATTAATCCCATGATTGAGTCTTGTACTTCAAAGGTTTTTTTCTTGCTAAAAAACACATATAAACATTCATTACTGCCACGTAAATCGCTCACGCCATACACTAACAAAGAGTTTAACTGTTTTAGCTTGCTGAGAAAACTTGCATTAAACTGGTGATTCATATCTAGTTGATCTAGATTATTAATTACAAACCAACGGCGATTATTTTTTGACCAATTTTGATAGAGGTGCAACATGAAAGTATCAATTTCTTCAGATGCATCGAATACAATTTGCGTACTTACGTCACTTACATTTGAGGCTACATCATAATTTAGGTTACTACTTCCATTACTTTTTTTAAAATCTCCCCAACTTGCGATGAGCATATCGTGCGGTAAAACTTCGTTAACACTTTCTTGTAACCAAGTGAAAAAATCAATGTGCTTGTTAATTGAATATGAGTGTTGAATAACGGAAAAAATCTTCTCCCAGTGGCTATTCTTTAGTTCCAGATCCATTATATTTTTTTGTATCATTAAATTAACAATCCAGCCTACTCACCATTAATTGCATGATAGGCGATAAGCATTAAGAAAAAATCATCAATATCCATTATTTGAGGTGTAGATTACATGAAAATTTAATCTATATGTAATAAATACGACAAAGTGCTATTTAATAACCATTTTTAACATTGAAATGCTCAGCATCTTATAAGTAAATATTATTTTCTTTGGGCTGATTGAGGGCATAAATTGCAGACAAATTACGCCACCAGCCATAAGCATCCATTCCATAGCCAAATACATAACAATCTGGCACCTCAAGCCCTACAAAGTCAGCTGAAATTGGCTTGTCATGACTTAATATCTTTTCAACCAAAACCGCTGATAAAACATTTTTTGCCCCTAATGCTAAACATTTATCCTTTATTGCTAATAGCGTGACACCTTCATCCAAAATATCATCAATCAACAACACTGTACGATCAGACAAATCTAACTTTGGTAGCGATTGCCATATGAGCATTTTTCCAACGGTTTGATTTTGATAGCGACTCGCATGCACATAGTCTACTTCTAACGGAAAGTTTAATTGGGTTAGCAATTGTCCAGCAAAAACAATTCCACCACCCATTACACAAATGACTATAGGACTGGTATCTTTTAGTGTATTAGTTATCTCTATACTAAGACGTCTGATAGTCGATTCTACAGCTTCTGTAGAATGAATCAGGAATGCTTGTTGCAGTAAATCCTGTGGAGTTTGTGTATTCAATTTGCAGAATTAATTTAATTCGTTTTTCAAATAATCTGAAAACGCGCCGTTAATTTCGGGATGTTTCAAAGCATATTCAACATTCGCTTTCATAAAACCTAGTTTGCTACCACAATCAAAGCGCTTACCTTCAAAACGATAACTTAAAATTGGTTCATGCTGTAACAACTGTGCAATACCATCTGTAAGCTGAATTTCGCCACCCTTTCCAGGCTGGATATTTTCTAAACATTCAAATATTTTTGGCGTAAGAATATAGCGGCCTACTACTGCTAATGTAGAAGGAGCATCTTTAGGTAGTGGCTTTTCTACGATGCTTTTGATTTTAAGAACTGTAGATGAGATTGCTACTGCATCTACAATCCCATAGCTGGCAGTATCTTCAGGCAATACGTCTTCAACCCCTAGAATAGACTGTTGCTGCTCATTAAACAGTGCAACCATTTGTTGCATGGCAGGCACTTTGGCATCAATTAAATCATCCGCCAAAATAACTGCGAATGGTTCATTACCTACAACAGGTTTCGCACACAAAACAGCATGTCCAAGACCTAAGGCTTCTGGTTGACGAATATAGATACAAGTAACCCCTTTAGGCAAAATACCATGTAGCAATTCTAAAATCTCTGTTTTCTGTTTAGCAGCCAATTCAGACTCTAATTCAAAAGCTTTATCAAAGTGATCTTCGATAGCACGTTTATGTTTACCAGTGATAAAAATAAGCTCAGTAGCGCCCGCTGCAATCGCCTCTTCAACAGCGTATTGAATCAATGGTTTATCAACGATTGGCAACATCTCTTTAGGCATTGCCTTTGTTGCAGGTAAAAATCGCGTACCCAAACCCGCTACAGGAAAAACTGCTTTAGTAATTTTTTTCATATTGTTATCGCCATCTAATGTAGAGTAATCGGTTTCTCAACGAACGTAGTATGTATTTCTATATTGGGTTTATGTTGCGGGCTGTATTCCTCAACCCACAACTTCAACTCATCTTTAATGTTCACTTCGTTAGTGCTTTGAACATTATCAATCCATCTTAAGAGTTTTTTTACCCATGTTTTATCTACCGGCCTTGCCTCGGCAATTCTAAGTTTTTCATGAGGGGTAGGCATCGTATGCTCATCATCTGCCAGCAATTCTTCATAAAGCTTTTCACCAGGTCGTAATCCTACATACTCGATTTTAATCTCATCAATATGTAACCCTGATAATCGTATCATATCAGCTGCCAGTGCAGAAATTTTGACTGGCTCGCCCATATCCAACACAAAAATATCGCCGCCCTTACCCATTAACCCGGCTTGCATCACAAGCTGCGCAGCCTCAGGAATCGACATAAAATAACGGGTAATTTCAGGATGCGTAATCGTAATTGGCCCACCCTTAGCAATTTGTTCGCGGAACTTAGGAATCACGCTACCACTACTACCTAACACGTTACCAAAACGCACTATGACAAATTTAGTGATCGATTCATCTGAAAATTGATTGAATTCCTCTTGTAGTCCTTGGCATACCATTTCAGCTAAACGCTTACTAGCACCCATTACATTGGTAGGATTAACGGCTTTATCAGTGGAGATTAATACGAACTTTTCAACGCCAGCCTCTTTACAAGCTTGCGCTATCGTATGCGTACCAATCACATTATTCGATAACGCTTCCCACACATTGCCATGTTCCATCATGGGTACGTGTTTGTAAGCTGCCGCATGAAATACCACTGCTGGTTGATATTGTTCAAGCAGGTTTTTAATTCGCCTGCTGCATTTGACATCGCCTGTCATGTAAAGCAAGGTTGTATTTGACTCTTGAAGACTTAACTCTTGCTCAAGATTATAAAGTGCATATTCAGAAATATCTAAACATACCAATGTACCAGGATTGTATTTTAATATCTGTCGGCAAAGTTCCGACCCTATCGAACCGCCTGCACCACTGACTAAGACTGTTCGACCTTCGATCAAAATATGTAAACCAACGTTATCTAACAACACAGGCTCGCGGCCCAGCAAGTCCTCAACTTCTACTTTTCTAATTTGAGATACGCTCAGCTTGCCGCTAATCAAATCGTCAAAGGCAGGCACAGTCAGCACTGTCATGTCGTTTTGATTTGCCATATTAACGGCGTGTCTTCTTTGTTTATGCATAGCGGAAGGCATCGCTACAATCACATGCTGAACCTCATAATCAAGTGAAAGTTTTGATATATCGTTAATACTACCCAGCACTTTGACACCCATTAGCTGCCTGCCATGAATGGAAATATCATCATCAAGCAAGCCAATTACTTGCCAGTCTTTACTACGTTGCAAATCTTTAACCAATGCGATTGCAGCTTCGCCCGCACCCATAATGAATACGGGTTTGCCCTGTAAACTAGAAAAGCCATAAAGACGATGCTCTTTCCATGCTCGATAGGCCAAACGACTACCGCCCATCATTAATACTAAAAAAATTGGATTTAATATTAGCACTGACCTTGGCACTATGCCGAATGGGCGAAACATTAACAATATAGCGGCCATTGCTAAAGTAGAAACACAGATTGCTTTTAAGATACGCTTAAGATCCGGAAGGCTTGCGAAGCGCCAAACGCCTTGATATAAGCCAAAACTCACAAATAGTACGGCTTGTAAAGGTAATACCCAAATAGCATTTAACCAAATGGATTTTAAAAACTCAGATGGAACATCAAAATTAAATCGTAATAGGTACGCTAAGACCCAAGCAAAAGCTGCAATAAAAACATCATGCAGCAGTGCTAAAAATGAACGTGAATTCGTAGGGAAATGCCAATTATGCATAGGTTAACTTTTGATTTTATTAGGCATGACTTATTTTACCTAAAATAACCACTAACGCACTTGTTTGTTCCACTTTTCATCAATTTTCAACATCAAAACAAAATACACCATACCCCAAATGATGAGTGATGTCATTTGCCAGATTACATCCAGATTAAGCATCAAAACACCAGTGATCGCTAGTAACAACATCAACACATACTCGGCAATTGCCGTAGTTCTGTGCCCCCAGCCCATCTGGACCAAACGTTGATAATAATGGCTTCGATGCGCTTGCCAAACTTTTTCACCTGCCAGCAACCGTTTTATTAATGTAACAGTAGCATCGATTATAAATGGTGAAAACACTAATACTGGAAACCATACTGGCCACAGAGATTGAAAGTAGCCATACACTCCTATTGACCCAGCAAGGAAGCCTAACGGTATAGAACCTGAATCGCCCATAAAGATTTTGGCTGGGTGAAAATTGAAAAACAAAAATGCAAAGCATGCCGCTGCAATCGTGCCTCCCATCATTGCTAAGTTAATTTCTCCCATCATTATTGCAGCAATGGCATACGCAGAAAATCCGAAAATACCCATGCCTCCTGCTAATCCATCTGAGCCATCCATGAAGTTGTATAGATTTGTCATCCATGTGATGAATAATGTGAAAGGAATTATCAACCACCAAGTTTCAGCAGGTAGCATCATAAAAACAAATATTGCACTTACTAATAGTTGCACTAATAATCGCCATTTAATTGATAAATGGTAAATATCATCTACTAAAGAAATCATCATTAAACTAAATGGGAATAATATCCAATACCAAGTTACAGGTAAGCATAACCATGTAATTAACACGCCGAGCATAATGGCCAGCCCCCCAATACGAGGGGTTAATTTAGTATGCAGAGAACGATGATTAGGTTGGTCTAATGCGATATTAATTAAACGAGTTTTAAGCAGCAACACTAAGCCTAAGAAACTTATCGAAAATGCTATAAGTAAATATTGCATATTAAACGCGCTTAGTTTCCGACAACTTACGATACCAATCAGCAGTACACTTTAGGCCTTGTGTCATCGTAAATGGTGGTTGCCAATCTAGTTCTTTACGAATTTTTGAACTATTAATGACTAAAGATTGAGTTAATCTATCAAGACTAGCTGACCTACCAATTAATTTTGTAAATATTCGCATGATTGATACTGGAAAATGGAAAAGGTACCTAGGACGGTTTAGTGAAATTGCGATTTGTTTAACCAACTGTGCTATTGACGTATCTTCGCCATCACTTACCAAATACGTTTGCCCGGCTGCATTTGGATGTTTAGTACAAGTAATGATTGCATCCACTAAATTACCCAAATAAATTAAGCTACGCTTATTATGTATGCTCAACAACGGTAAAGGCAATCCTTTATCAATTAACTTCAGCAATGATGCAAAGTTTGCTTTAACTCCAGCCCCATAAATTAATGGAGGCCGTAAAATGACGACCTCCATACCCGTTTCCTTCTCTATTTTTCGCAGTGCTTGTTCAGCTTGCCATTTAGAAATTGCATATGGATCTTGTGGGTTTGGTGTGTCTTTCTCTGTAAACGATTGGTCCTTTGTGTATTCCCCATTCACTTTTATGGAGCTTATATACACAAATCGCTTTATACCTGCCTTTGCAGCAGCTACTGCTAAATTCACTGTGCCATGTAAATTAACAGCTAAGAAAGCTTCTAAAGGATTTTCAGCTACATCTTGCATTACATGCACGCGCGCAGCTAAATGAATCACCACGTCACAGCCTAGTAATGGCTTCTGCCAAATACCTTGAGCAGTATAATCGGGTACGGAAACATGTGAATCAGGGTTAGACGTCAATAATTGACGTCCGATATTTACGGTACTAACCCCTCGCTGCTTTAGCTCTTTAATTAGCGACTGGCCAACAAAGCCAGAAGCTCCTGTGACAAGAATTTTCATTGATTAATCATCATAATCAATCTTTGG
>JBDSHU010000283.1:0-3589 GCA_039918335.1 Methylotenera sp.
GCCCACTGTCAACGGGATAAATACTTGTGAAGCGACTTGCTCGATAATGTGCAGTATTAAACCTCTATTATCTGAACTAGCGGTTATGTCTAAAAAAGTGAGCTCATCCGCGCCCTGATCATCATAACGTTTCGCGATTTCTACCGGATCACCCGCGTCACGTAATGCTAAAAAGTTAATCCCTTTAACTACGCGACCATCAGTGACATCCAAGCAAGGGATAATACGTTTAGCGAGCACTTAATTCATCCGCAAGTTTTTGTGCCGCCGTAAAATCTAGCGTACCCTCGTAAATAGCGCGGCCAGTAATCGTACCAATGATACCTTCGCTGGCAACGGCACAAAGCTTACGCACATCATCTAAATTGGTCACACCGCCAGAGGCAATGACAGGAATGGTAAGCGCCTGCGCCAAGGCAACTGTCGCCTCAATATTCACGCCAGTTAACATGCCATCACGACCAATATCTGTATAGACGATTGAACTCACACCATAATCTTCATATTTTTTAGCTAAATCAATCACGTCATGACCGGTCAATTTAGACCAGCCATCGACCGCAACTTTTCCATCTTTAGCATCTAGGCCCACGATAATCTGCCCTGGAAATGCATAGCAAGCCTCATGTAAAAAACCTGGGTTTTTAACTGCAGCGGTGCCAACAATGACAAAATCTATGCCGTTGTCTAAGTAACGCTCAATTGTTTCCAGATCACGAATACCGCCGCCGAGCTGAATAGGAATCTCCCCTCCAACGGCACTCACGATAGATTTAATGGCGGCCTCATTTACTGGCTTGCCTGCAAATGCACCATTCAAATCTACCAGATGCAATCGTTTACCACCTTGATCTACCCAATGGCGCGCCATTGCGCCAGGATCCTCAGAGAATACCGTGGATTCCTCCATCAAACCTTGTTTTAACCTGACACAATGGCCGTCTTTGAGATCAATTGCTGGAATAATTAACATAGTAAATTTTGATTATAGATAAATGTAATAGTAATAAAATAATGTGATTTAAAAATACTTAATGCCAATTTGCAGGAAAATTTAGCGCAGTAAATCAATTAAGCCTATAAATTAAGGCATCCAGTTTACAAAATTGCTTAACAATTGCAAACCTGCACTTGCACTTTTTTCTGGGTGAAACTGCACTGCAAATAAATTATCTTTAGCAATCGCACTGGTGAACCGAGTGGGGTACTCACTAAAGCCGCTAACGATACTGACATCTTCAGGCTGTACATAATAACTATGCACATAATAGAAACGTGAAGCATCCTCTATACCCTGCCATAGAGGATGTGATATTACTTGGCTATTGTTGTGTGTATTGGTCGCTTGATAGACTTGATTCCAGCCCATGTGCGGTACTTTTAACTTTGCGCCCTCTGCATCTTTCATATCAGCTGCGGCAAAGCGTTTTACTTGGCCTTTGAGTAAGCCTAAACCAGCTACATGTCCTTCTTCAGATTGTTCGAACAGCATTTGCAGGCCAATGCAAATGCCCAGAAACGGCTTGTTTTTGGCTGACTGCAATACGGCTTCTCGCAAGCCACGCGCATCCATTTCACGAATACAATCGGGCATAGCGCCTTGGCCTGGGAACACCACACGATCTGCCCGGGCAATCTCTTCAGGATTACTGCTAATGATGACACTTTTTGAGGGTGCTACATGCTCTAAGGCTTTAGACACGGAACGTAAATTACCCATGCCATAATCTACTACCGCAATATCAATTTTTTTCATGTTGCTATATTCATCATTGTAGCTAAATGCTTAAGTCCGCATTACAAACTACCTTTAGTAGACGGCATGATACCTTCCATGCGCGCATCAAACTCTACCGCCATGCGTAGTGCGCGGCCGAATGCCTTGAAAATCGTTTCAGCTTGATGGTGCGCGTTATGGCCTTTTAAATTATCAATATGCAATGTAACGTTGGCATGATTAACGAAGCCTTGGAAGAATTCATGGAACAAATCCACATCAAATTCGCCAATCGCAGCCCGCGTGAATGTACAACCAAAGGACAAGCCTGGTCGACCTGAAATGTCTAACACTACACGTGACAATGCCTCATCCAAAGGCACATACGCGTGACCATAACGACGTATCCCTTTTTTATCACCGACTGCTTTTGCAAAAGCTTGGCCTAAGGTAATACCGATATCTTCAACCGTGTGATGCGCATCAATATGCAAATCACCCTTGGCATTCACGCTAATATCCATCATGCCGTGACGGGCAATCTGATCCATCATGTGGTCTAAAAAGCTCACACCTGTATTAAATTGAGAAACACCAGTGCCATCCAAGTTGATGGTCAGAGTAATTTGTGTTTCTAATGTATTTCTTATCACTTCAGCAGAGCGCATATTGAATCACTTAAAGGGTAAATCTTAATTAATACGACTATTTTAACCCAAACCCGATTTTATCAAACCAGATAAAAGTTTAAACCTAATAAAGTCTACAAAAATAATATAAAAAGCCGAAAAGAGAGCTCGAAAAAGAACAAAGCCTAGCAAGATATTTCATCATCTATACTAGGCTTTGCTAAGCTCTGCTTAAATTAGCATCTGCTAATTTTTTAGCAATAGCAAGCTACTTGCTATTGCTAACAGCTTGTAATCACTATTGTGCAGCAGCAGGTGCAGCTTCTGCCGGAGCGGCTTCAGCAGGTGCAGCCTCAACAGGTGCTTCAGCAGTTGGCGCAGCTTCTGCAGGAGCAGCCATTTCTTCTGTAGCCGTAGCATCAACAGCATCTGCTGGCGCTTCTTTTTTGTTAAACACAGTAAACAACACCACTAACACAATCGCGGCAATAATCCATGGTAAGAATTTTTTAGCACCACCCGCAGTTGCAGCGCTACCATGTGCAATTGAAGTGATTTCAGCAGCAGCAGCAGCTGGGTCAGCAGCGCCGTAGATAGCAGCACCCGCAACGATAATAGTTGCGCCAGCATCTTTAACTTGTTGTGTTGTAGCAGCTTTAACTCCACCAGCTACTGAAATCTCAACACCTAAGCCTAAACCAGCAACCATGCTTAAGTCATTGAATGGTGTTTGGCCAGCAGCTTGTTGGTCTAAACCAGTATGTACACCAATGATATGTGCGCCTAACTTAGCTACTTCTTGAGTACGTGTTTTTTTGTCAGCTACGTTAATCAAGTCAACTTGTGCTTTTTTACCGTATTTGTTAGCAACGTCGATTACACCTTTGATCGTGCCTAAATCTGCAGTACCTAATACTGTACAAATGTCTGCACCAGCCTTGTAGAATGGCTCAGCTTCATAGAAACCTGCATCCATTGTTTTTAAGTCAACTAGGATTTTGTTATTTGGAAATTTAGCGCGCAACACTTCTAGTAGTTTGATACCATTATGCTTAATGCATGGTGTACCAATTTCCAGAATATCTACGTGTGGAGCAACTTTAGTTGCTAAAGCGACGGTACCGTCGAAATCTAATGAATCTAATGCCATTTGGGTTTGTGCCATGATGCTTCTTCCTCCGAGCTTGCTAATCCGATTAAAAATTTAATAATTTGCTTTTGTTAAACTTTAATTTAACAAACT
>JBDSHU010000284.1:0-3351 GCA_039918335.1 Methylotenera sp.
CAGGCTTATATTTACGCACGGTAAATACATCCAGCAAACCTTGGGTTGGATGCGAATGGCGGCCATCACCAGCGTTAATCACATGAATATGGCTAGGTACATGCTTAGCAATAAAATGTGCAGCACCCGATTGCGAATGGCGCACGACAAACATGTCCGCGTGCATGGCGATCAAGTTGTCCACCGTGTCTAAAATCGTTTCACCTTTAGATTGCGATGAGGTGTTGACGTTTAAGCTGATCACATCGGCAGAAAGGCGCTTGGCTGCAATTTCAAAGGTAGTGCGGGTACGGGTGCTATTCTCAAAAAACAAGTTACATACGGTTTTTCCGCGTAACAACGGCACTTTTTTCACTTCACGCTCAGCAACGCCGACAAAGGATTCTGCGGTGTCTAGAATTTGATTAAGGATTTTTTGAGGTAAGCCCTCAATAGAGAGCAGGTGTCGTAAGCGGCCATCGGTATCTAATTGAGGATTATTCATGCGTGAGTTGTACTTGCGGAGATTGGTTGGTTGGAGTGCTGAGTTGAAGCGCTAGGCTTAACATGCCATTAGTATCTTGTGTCAATTGCAGGTTTTGTTCTGCGCTTAATGGAATATCGGCAGCAGTGATTTGTGGCGCAATTGGTAGCTCGCGACCCCCTCTATTAACCAGTGCTACCAGTGTAATACTAGCAGGGCGACCATAATCGAACAGTTCATTCATCGCGGCACGTGTGGTGCGACCGGTATAAAAAACATCATCAATTAAAATGATATGTTTATTTTTTACATCAAATGGAATTTGGCTTGGGCGGTTTTCAGCTTTTAAACCACGTTGTGCGTAGTCATCTCGATAAAATGATACGTCAAGCGTGCCATGCTCAATGGCATTGGCTGTAATCGTGCTTTTTAGAGATATCAGCAGTCTATTCATTAACCAAACGCCGCCGCTTTGAATACCGACTAAAGCAGTGTTTGGCAACAACAGTGGTTGGAGTTTTTGCGCCAAGACTTTTAATAAGTCTTCCGCGTTAGGCAAGTCAGCGGCGCTATGTAGGTTCCTGTTTTCTGATGTCATATCAGCATTTTACCCGTATTTTTATTGAATTGTACCTGCTTATGCTTTGTGCACTAAAGGCTATCAAAATAACTTTGTAATATTGTTTGTGCTGCCACTTGATCCAGCATTACTTTTTGCGCACGACCTTTTATACCTGTTTGGTTCAATAGCCCGCTTGCTTCTACCGAACTATAGCGCTCGTCTACCAGCATCACAGGCAGATTAAACCGCCCATTGAGGCGGCGGGCAAACTTTTTGCAGAGTTGAGTGACGCTGTTTTCAGTGCCATCTACACTTAAAGGTAAGCCAACCACTAATAATTTAGGCTGCCATTCTTGAATAAGCTTGGTGATGAGTTCAAAGCGTATTTCATTGCTTTCGTTATCTATCGTAGTGAGTGGATTCGCTGTAGCTAATAGATGCTCACCCACCGCCACGCCAATTCTCTGCTCACCAAAGTCAAAGCACATGGCGGTACTGGCGAGTACAATTTTTGCATCATAAACATGTTCGTTATCAATCAAATCCTCGTGGTTAGTCAATTTTGGTTTCAGCCCTTGCATTAAGCGCGCCTCTGGAGATTTAAGTTTCTAAGCCAGATAAGGCGCGAGCAAAAAATTGCGTCGCCGCATATATTTGATATGTAAGAAGTAATTTTTTGTCCGCAACGCGATATGGCAACGAAAATTGAATCTCCAGAGGTGCGTTTAAGCATGACCTGCAATATCAGACAACATGGCAGGATCCACCCCCAATAAAGCCATGGTGGCATTTAGTTTTTCATCATTGTGCGTATCGTACAAAATTTTATGTAATGACTCTATATCTTTAGGCTGCACCGATAACCAGGCGTTTTGTGCAATTTCCTGCTCAAGTTGTCCAGGCGTCCAGCCTGCGTAGCCTAATGTGAGCAACATTTTTTCAGGGCCAGTGCCAATCGCCACGGCTTCAAGAATATCTTTTGATGTCGTGAGCGCGGTATTCTCTGCAATCATAATTGTGCTATCCCATTCGCCATCGGGCATATGCAACACAAAGCCGCGCTCTGGCTGAACGGGTCCACCACACAAAACTGAACGGTCTGCAACCATGTTGTTAAACAACTCCACGTTGATTTTTTCAAATAGAGTGTCGTAGGTAATATCGGTAGGGCGGTTAATGACCACGCCCATGGCGCCATCTTGATTATGTGTGCAAATAAAGGTGACCGATTTTGCAAAATAGGGGTCGGTCAACGCGGGCATCGCGATGAGAAAGTGACCAGTAAAGTTAACGTTTTCCAATGAGCTCATTCTAAATATAAGTGTAAATTAATTGATTCAATTATTAAGTGTTTTTATCTGCTTCTAAATACCCTGTTACTTCTAAGCCAAATCCCGCCATGCTTGGCATTTTGCGAGGTGTGGCGAGTAATTTCATTTTACCAACGCCGCAATCTAATAATATTTGTGAGCCTATGCCGTAAGTGCGTAATTCTTGGTTGATGCGGATTGGCTCATCGGCGCCTTTAATGCGCTCTATGATTGCTTCGCTATTTTCTTGTTGATGCAATAACACCATTACGCCAGTTTCGGCATTGGCAATCACTTTCATGGCCTCCAGCATATTCCAGCTATGTGTACAGCTAGTGCTATCGAGCAAATCAAAGATTGAAAGCGGTTCATGCACGCGCACCAATACTTCTTGCTCTGGGGTTGGTGTGCCTTTAATCAAAGCCAGATGCGTTTCTTTAGCGATTCTATCGTGATAAGCAATGAGCTTCATTTCGCCATAAGGCGTTTGTATCATGCGCTCAGCGGCACGTTCAACCAAGCGTTCGGTTTGGGCGCGGTAATGAATCAAATCCGCAATCGTGCCGATTTTAAGCTGATGTTCAGCGGCAAATAGCATTAAGTCTGGCAAGCGCGCCATGCTACCGTCATCTTTTAAAATTTCGCAAATTACGCTGGTCGGTTCACAGCCAGCTAACTGCGCTAAATCGCACCCAGCTTCGGTATGGCCTGCGCGCACCAATACACCGCCATCCATTGCTGCCAGCGGGAAAATATGACCCGGGCTGACAATATCCTGCGGCACCGCTTTTTTGTTCACTGCCGCTTGCACTGTGCGTGCACGGTCAGCGGCGGAAATGCCTGTAGTCACGCCTTCAGCCGCCTCAATCGATACCGTAAAATTAGTACCCATGCGCGCGCCATTTTTTTGTACCATTTTGGTGAGGTTAAGTTGACGGCAACGTGTTTCAGTTAATGTTAAGCAAATAAGGCCACGTCCAAACTTGGCCATAAAGTTAATGTGTTCAGCCGTGGCA
>JBDSHU010000285.1:0-4683 GCA_039918335.1 Methylotenera sp.
CATGCAACGCGGCACATTATTATTAGCGAAAGCACCGCAATTACATGCCACTATTCAAGACTGCGGCATGCATACCTTGCCCTTTCTCAGCTTAATGTTTAAGTCTTTTACACCATACAACACAAAATTCAGCAGCATTAAATCACAGCGTGTGCAACGTTTTGTCGGTGACACCGCCTGCAATGGCAACGGTGAGATTTTGCTCATTCAAGCTAGCTGATTTCAACTTAATGGCCGCAAGTGATAAAATAGCGTTTTGCAATAAAATTTAACGCTATGTCTGAAGACGCTACACCCAAATTTTTAACGGCTGCATTGTATAAGTTCGTCAGTCTGCCTGACTATAATATCCTGCAAGCCCCTATTCAAGCTGTGTGTGACAGTAACAATATCAAGGGCACTCTTTTATTGGCCGAAGAAGGCATTAACGGCACCATTGCCGGCTTGCCAGCTGACATTCACAATGTACTCGATTACTTACGTCTGGATTCGCGTTTTGCAGATTTAGAACATAAAGAATCTTTCGCAGATGAACATCCTTTTTATCGTATGAAAGTACGTCTCAAAAAGGAAATCGTCACCTTAGGCGTTGAAGGTGTAAGTCCGACCAAACAAGTCGGCACTTATGTAAAACCAGAAGACTGGAATGCGTTGATTTCTGATCCTGATGTTATTTTGATTGATACGCGCAATGATTACGAAGTAGATATCGGCACATTCAAAGGCGCACTGGATCCTAAAACAACGACATTCCGTGAGTTTCCTGAGTACGTTGCAAATAATCTGGATAAAACCAAACATAAAAAAGTAGCAATGTTCTGCACAGGCGGCATTCGTTGCGAAAAAGCCTCGTCTTACATGATGGATCAAGGCTTTGAAGAGGTTTACCATTTGCAAGGTGGCATTCTAAAATATCTTGAAACCGTGCCAGAAGAAACAAGCTTATGGGAAGGTGAGTGCTTTGTTTTTGACCAACGTGTAGCTGTTAAACACAATCTGGAAGTGGGTGAATACGACCAATGCTACGCCTGCCGCCATCCGCTTTCACCGCAAGAGATGCAAAGCAAGCAGTATGCTGCTGGCATCTCATGTCCATATTGCTACGACAAAGTGTCGGAAGAAAAACGTGCAAGTTTGATTGAGCGGCAAAAACAGGTTGCTCTGGCTAAAAAACGTGGTGAGGCGCATATTGGCAGCAAGCAAACTGGTATCAAGCACAAACGCGAATCTTTGTTGAGCAGTCAGAAGATTAAGCATGAATAACAAAGGCGAACTGCATGTGCGATTACAATACCCTCGTTAAAACACTTCACCAGTTTGCAGAACAGTCGAAAGAAAAACCTTTAACGCTTGGTGAAGCGCTAGATTCATTAGATGAAGCTGGTTATGCCTTCATTTCCATTATTTTAGTACTGCCTTTTTTACAACCCTTACCACTTGGGCCCATCACCGTTATCGGCGGCATTGCTTTTGCGACGCTAGGTTGGCAACTATTTCATGGTCATGAATCGCCCATCCTTCCACAAAAACTCCGCAATCTTGAGTTTTCCGAAAACATATGGCGGATATTGGTAAATGTTTGCTTGAAAGTGCTCGGTTTTTGCAGAAAATTCACCAAGCCACGTTACTTAACACTGGTTAACGGCAAAAAAGGACAAAAAGTCGGCGGCTTTATCTTGCTTGCAGCCGGCGGCTTAATGGCCATTCCGTTTGGCGTGCTTCCATTTAACAACTTATTGCCCGGCTTGGCGATTCTCTTTTATTGCATTGGTGAGTTAGAAGAAGACGGTTTAATGTTTTTCATCGCTTTTTTCTGGCTAATTGTAACCGTACTTTATTTTACCGCCTTCTTTTTTGCTTTATGGTTTTTTGGAAAAGAAACATTGGCATTTTTTAATTAGCAAGCCCGATATATTGCTAATTTCAGAAACAGAAGCTTCAAAACAAAATGCACCTAACCAGGTGCATTTTTTACTTGCCTAAAACGAATACTAGTTTTATTTCTTGTTCTTTAAGTTCGCAGCAATACGCATTCTCAACGCATTCAGCTTAATGAAACCACCCGCATCTTTTTGATCGTAAGCACCTTCGTCATCTTCAAAAGTTGCAATGGTCGAGTCGAACAGTGAATTGGTCTTACTATCACGGCCCGTCACAATCACATTGCCTTTATAAAGCTTCACGCGCACCCAGCCGTTGACTGAAGTTTGTGTATGATCAATAAGCGTTTGCAGGGCAATACGCTCTGGACTCCACCAATAACCGTTGTAAATCATGCTGGCATAACGTGGCATTAAATCATCTTTCAAATGCGCCACTTCACGGTCTAGCGTAATGCTTTCGATTGCACGATGCGCTTTAAGCATGATGGTACCACCTGGCGTTTCGTAACAGCCGCGTGATTTCATCCCTACATAACGGTTCTCAACTAAATCTAGACGACCGATACCGTGCTTGCCGCCGATTTTGTTCAAGTGCGCTAATAACTCATGCGGCTTCATGGCTTCGCCATTTAAGCTAACTGGATCACCATTCACATATTCGATATCTAGATATTCAGCAGCATCCGGTGCTTTTTCTGGGCTGGCAGTCCAACGCCACATGGTTTCTTCGGCCTCTGCGGCTGGATTCTCTAAATGACGGCCTTCGTATGAGATATGCAACAGGTTAGCATCCATGCTGTATGGGCTACCGCCTTGTTTATGTTTCATATCGACTGGAATACCATGTTTTTCAGCATACGCCATGAGCTTTTCACGGCTTAACAAATCCCACTCACGCCATGGAGCGATAATTTGTATATTAGGGTTTAAAGCATAAGCGCCTAATTCAAAACGTACTTGGTCATTGCCTTTACCAGTAGCACCATGTGAAATAGCATCAGCATTGGTTTCAGCCGCAATCTCAATCAAGCGTTTCGCGATTAATGGACGTGCGATTGAAGTGCCTAATAGATATTCACCTTCGTAAACAGTATTCGCACGGAACATTGGAAATACGAAATCGCGCACAAATTCTTCACGTACATCGTCAATGTAAATCTCTTTTACGCCTGCCGCTTTGGCTTTTGCGCGTGCTGGCTCTAGCTCTTCACCTTGACCTAAGTCGGCAGTGAAAGTCACCACTTCACATTTATACTCATCTTGCAGCCATTTCAAAATCACTGACGTATCCAGACCACCGGAGTAAGCCAATACAACCTTTTTAATCTCTTTTTTCACAATACTCATTGCTTAACATTCCCAATTTAACTAATTCTATTGATTTAACCGATATTACGAATTCAATTTTTACTTTTACTCAACTGTTCTTAATTTAAAAACAAATCAAAAGCGATTAATACGCTGACCAAACCCATCACACTCAAACCAGTTAGAAACAACCAATCTGCAATATTTTCAAGATGTTCCGCTTGTTTCTCATGCCTTAATGTCCAATAAGACAACCACGCACTCGTTAGGAATATCAACGCATCCAGCGCTAAAATCTCATCGGTCCATGACGATATGGCATTTTTTGGCACTAGCTGTACAAGTGAAATCACCGTCATGCAGACGCCCACCATGGTGGCGGCAACTGGCAAAATGTGATAACTAATATTTTTAGTAGCCACTAATTCAACAAACTATTTCAAAAAACTATTTAAATAAAACATGTTTTAATTCAATCAGTCTACTTAACTCGACCGAGTAATAAATATTCCATTAATGCTTTTTGCACGTGAAGGCGATTCTCTGCTTCATCCCACACTACAGATTGCGCACCATCAATCACATCTGCCGCCACCTCTTCACCCCGATGTGCCGGCAAGCAATGCATGAACAGCGCATTTTTCGCAGCAACTCGCATCATATCGCTGTCTACTTGCCAATCAGCGAAATCGCGCATACGTTCTTCATTTTCCGCTTCAAAACCCATGCTGGTCCATACGTCCGTGGTGACTAAATCTGCATCTTTTGCGGCTTCCATCGGATCTGCAAATTCTTCGTAATGGTCATGCCCGTATAGATTCGCACGTTCTGGCTCTACTTCATAGCCAGGCGGCGTAGAAACATGTACATTGAAATCCAGCACTTCTGCGGCTTGCAGCCAAGTGTTGCACACGTTGTTGCTATCTCCGATCCACGCTACGGTTTTACCCTGAATTGAGCCTCTATGTTCAATAAAGGTAAAAATATCCGCCAAAATCTGGCACGGGTGATATTCATTGGTTAAACCATTAATTACAGGTACTCGCGAATTGGCTGAAAAGCGCTCGATGATTTCTTGCTCAAAAGTACGAATCATTACAATATCGCTCATGCGCGAAATGACTTGCGCGGCATCTTCCACCGGCTCGCCGCGACCTAATTGCGAGTCGCGTGTATTGAGATAAATCGCTGAGCCACCTAATTGGTGCATGCCAGCTTCAAACGACAAACGGGTACGGGTACTGGCTTTTTCAAAAATCATCACTAGCGTACGATCCTGCAAAGGCCAATATTGCTGATAGGTTTTAAATTGGTTTTTAATCCAAATGGCACGCTCGAACACATATTCAAGCTCATCGCGATTTAAGTCATTAAATTGTAAAAAATGTTTGATTGCCATAATGTTTATCGATTTAGTATTTATCGCAGTGGGTTTTGTTGCTCAAATTTTATGTTTGAAATTTATAAGTATCTGTATTTTATATTGATTAAC
>JBDSHU010000286.1:0-5217 GCA_039918335.1 Methylotenera sp.
GCTTATGAACATAAAGCATTCGATGAGTTTAAACAGCAATATCATTCTCTTGATTTATTATTGATTGATGATATTCAGTTTTTTGCCAAGAAAAACCGCACGCAAGAAGAGTTCTTTTACGCTTTTAACGCGTTGATTGAAGCGAAAAAGCAAATTGTCATTACTTGCGATACTTATCCAAAAGAAATTATCGATGTGGATGAGCGCCTAAGAACACGCTTTAGCTGGGGGTTAACGGTTGCTGTAGAACCACCAGAGCTGGAGATGCGTGTCGCTATTTTGCTCAAAAAAGCAGAAGCCGTGAATTTAACGCTGCCTGAAGATGTCGCGTTTTTTATTGCTAAACAGATACGCTCCAGCGTACGTGAACTTGAAGGTGCGTTAAATCGTATCATTGCCATGGCTAAATTTACCGGCCACGCAATTGATGTACATTTAGCAAAAGACGCATTACGTGATTTAATTGCTGTGCGCGGTAGACAAATCACCATGGAAAATATCCAAAAAACCGTGGCAGATTATTACAAAATTAAAGTGGCTGAAATGTACAGCAAAAAGCGCACACGTAATTTTGCGCGGCCGCGTCAAATTGCCATGGCGTTGTCGCGTGAGCTTACTAATCATAGCTTTCCGGAGATAGGTGAGGCGTTTGGTGGCAGACACCACACGACTGTCATGCATGCCTGCGATGAAATAGATTTATTAAGACAAAATGACCCTACCTACACCAGAGATATTAGTTTTTTAATACAGGTTATTAGAGATTAAAGAGTACTTAAGAAGTATGAAAATTGTAGTTGTGAACTGTTAAAGTTGCAGAGAATTTGAATTGTGAATAAGTAAAAAGATGCCGTTAATTTACACAAATCCTATGGATTAGTTGTGGATAAAATAAGTATAAGGTTGCATATTTGCAAAATTCATTTTTTGCTCAACAATTAACCCACAGTAGAATATTGCATTGCCAAGATTGAAATACGCGATATAAGAATTTGATTTATAAGTAAAATAGTGAGTTATCCACAAAAAAAAGCAACATTATTATTGTTATTATTTATATATATATTATTTAGGTTATAAAGATGAATATACAAATTAACCGTGAAACGTTATTAAAACCACTTACTGCTGTTACAAGCATTGTTGAAAAAAGGCATACATTACCCATACTTTCTAATTTGTTATTAGAAGCCAAACAAAATAAAATTCACTTAACTGCAACTGATCTTGAAATGCAAATTTCGTTATCTGTGGATAGTGCATCTGGTAGTGATTTCTCTACTACGATATCGGCTAAAAAATTACTCGATATTTGCCGATCTTTGCCTGATAGTTCAGAAATCAATATGGCGACCAATGATAGCCGTGTGATTTTAAAAGCGGGGAAGAGCCGTTTTAATTTACAAACATTACCAGCAGCTGATTATCCAGTAATGTCAAAAACACAGGGTGAAAGTACCTTAGTAACTATTGGACAGCAGCAACTAAAAGCTTTATTGAAACAAGTTGAATTTGCCATGGCGCAGCAAGATATTCGTTACTATTTAAATGGATTATTGTTTGAAGTGTCTGGTAATCGATTGAATATCGTTGGTACGGATGGTCATCGCTTGAGCTTTACTTCAACAGAATTAAAAGAAAGCTATGAAAAACAAGATGTTATATTACCGCGCAAAACTGTAGTTGAATTGATTAAGTTGTTAGATGATAGTGAAGAGGATGTGCAAATTGAAATATCTAGCAATCAAGTGAATTTTAGTTTCGGAAGTTTTAAATTGATATCAAAAGTGATCGACGGTAAGTTTCCAGACTACAACCGGGTGATTCCAACTGGTCATCAAAACGCATTTACAACGGATAGGGTAGGTATTTTGCTGGCAATGCAACGCGCTTCTATTTTATCGAATGAAAAATACCGCGGTATTCGCATGGTATTAAGTAATAATAATCTAAAATTAATCAGCACCAATAGCGACCAAGAGGAAGCAGAAGAAGAGCTGGAAGTAAGCTATAGCGGCGATACGCTGGATATTGGCTTTAACGTGACCTATTTAATAGACGTGTTAAATAATACCAGTAGTGAACAAGCGACTTTCTCATTTGCAGATGCAAACAGTAGTTGCTTGATTACCGTACCAAATAATTTGGATTACAAGTATGTAGTGATGCCAATGCGTATATAAATAGGCGTTCTAATCACTACTAATAAAATGTTTCACGTGAAACTAACAACCCAAAATTAAGTATTTATATAAAGTTAACTTAAATAAAGACAACGAGCATGGCTGAAAACAAAGCAGTATCACCAGATTACGATTCATCCAGTATTAAAATCCTTGAAGGCTTAGATGCAGTACGTAAACGCCCAGGTATGTACATCGGCGATACATCCGATGGCTCTGGTTTACATCACATGGTGTTTGAGGTGCTGGACAACGCGATTGATGAGGCTTTAGCGGGACATTGTAATGATATTAAAGTAATTATTCATTTAGATAACTCGATTAGCGTAACGGACAATGGCCGTGGCATTCCAACAGATATTAAATACGATGACATAAAAGCCGTAAAACGTTCAGCAGCAGAAATTGTGATGACAGAACTGCATGCGGGCGGTAAGTTTGACCAAAACTCATATAAAGTATCCGGTGGTTTACATGGGGTAGGCGTGTCGGTGGTCAATGCCTTATCTGATTGGTTGCGCCTAAAAATCTATCGTAATGGCGAAGTGCATCAAATGGAGTTTCAACGCGGTGTGGCGATGGCGCCGTTAGCGCAAACGGGCACAACGGAAAAACGCGGTACCGAAGTACATTTCTTAGCTTCAGTAGAAACTTTCGTTTTGGTGGAATATCACTTTGAAATTTTGGCTAAACGTATCCGCGAGTTATCTTTCCTGAATAATGGCGTAAAAATCGAGTTAGTCGATCAACGCAATGACAGAAGTGAAAATTTTGCCTATTCAGGCGGCATAAAAGGGTTTGTGGAATACATGAACCGCACTAAAACCGTATTACATCCAAAGACTTTTTATGCGATGGGCGAAAAAGACGGCATGACGATTGAAGTCGCAATGCAATGGAACGATTCCTACTCAGAAACGGTACAATGTTTTACCAATAATATTCCACAACGCGATGGCGGTACGCACTTAACGGGTTTACGCACCGCAATGACGCGCACGCTGAACCAATACATTGAACAAACGGAAATGGCTAAAAAAGCCAAAGTTGAAACGATGGGCGATGATATGCGTGAAGGTATTTGCTGCGTATTATCAGTGAAAGTACCAGATCCAAAATTTTCATCACAAACAAAAGACAAGCTGGTTTCTAGTGAAGTACAGCCAGTGGTTTCAGAAGTAGTATCAGCCAAACTGGCGGAGTTCTTACAAGAAAACCCAGTCGACGCTAAAATTATCGTCGGGAAAATTGTCGATGCCGCGCGTGCGCGCGAAGCAGCACGTAAAGCCCGTGAAATTACTCGCCGCAAAGGCGTAATGGATACCATGGGTTTGCCAGGTAAATTGGCCGATTGCCAAGAACGTGACCCAGCAAAGTGCGAAATTTACCTAGTCGAAGGGGATTCTGCGGGCGGCTCAGCCAAACAAGGGCGTGATCGTAAGTTCCAAGCGATTTTGCCACTCAAGGGTAAAATCTTAAACGTAGAAAAAGCCCGTTTCGACAAATTAATCGGCTCGCAAGAAATTGCTACGCTTATTACTGCGCTTGGTACCAGTATTGGTAAAGCCGACTTTAATGCAGAAAAACTACGCTATCACCGTATTATCATCATGACCGATGCGGACGTCGATGGTGCGCATATTCGAACTTTGCTGCTCACATTCTTCTATCGCCAAATGACGGAGTTAGTAGAGCGCGGTCATATTTACATTGCACAACCACCACTATATAAAGTGAAACAAGGTAAAGACGAGCGCTATTTAAAAGATCAACAAGAGCTAGATCAATACCTCTTGCAATCTGCCCTTAAAGGCGCAGAACTTCTCACCAAAACTGACGGTGCAACCATTACTGGCGCACCGTTAACAGAAATCGCCAAACAAATGGTGTTAACGGAAGCAGTCATACGCAGAATTGCATCACACTACGATGAAAGTGTACTGCGCGCCATGCAAGATTTAGGTGAGTTGAGTTTAGCTTCAAAAGAGACGACAGAAACTGCGGCAGAAAAATTACGCCCAATTCTAGGCGCAATCGGATCTGAGGTGATTGTCGGTTTTGACCAAGAAACGAGCGAATATCGCCTAGAAATTAATAAATTTGTACACGGTAACTTGCAATGCTGTGTTATCAATGCGGAATTCTTAGGCTCAGGCGATTATAGACAAATCAGTAAAATGTCTGTGATGCTCCAAGGCTTGTTAGGCGAGGGTGCGTTAATCAAACGCGGTGAAAAAGAAAGCGCGATTACCACCTTCAAACAAGCGTTAGATTGGCTGTTAGAGGAAGCGAAACACAACCTGAATATCCAGCGCTATAAAGGTCTAGGCGAGATGAATCCGTCACAGCTATGGGAAACTACTATGGATCCAACAGTGCGTCGTTTGCTCAAAGTGCAAATTGACGATGCGATTGCGGCTGATGAGATTTTCACCACGTTAATGGGCGATAATGTGGAACCAAGACGTGCGTTTATTGAAAGTAATGCATTGGGCGCGAATAACTTGGATATTTAAATTTGTGTAGGTTCTCACAAAAAAGTGAAAATTTCTGAATAACTCAATTTGTTATAGAAATGTCTTGTTTTAAACAAGGCCTTTTTTGTTTGGGGATACTAATGAAATTAAAAGAAATTACAATCCATAATTTTCGCTCCTTGCATGGATGTAACGTAATGGTAAGTAATTATTTATCATATTTTATTTCATGCTATGGAATTTACACACATTCAAATACCATTAAAAATGATTTTGTCAAATACATAAACTAATGCCTTGATGCGATAATCTTCCATGATTTCTGTTCATAACCCAACTTCTGTTTTAATCGCTTCGAATGGGAGCGATGTATCCTCATGGATTGAATTTTCGACAAAACGTTTCTCGCCTGCCGAAATCGAATTGATTCGCCATGCCTGCGACTTGGCTGCTCCGCTCTATGCTGGTCAAGCCGAACTGACGGGCGCACCACTGATGCAGCATGCATTGGGCGCGGCGACCATTCTCATCGACATGAACATGGATGTAGAAACAAT
>JBDSHU010000287.1:0-3131 GCA_039918335.1 Methylotenera sp.
CTCAATGAATTATATATTAGCTTACTTTTTAACCCACAACTTACTTTTACGAATAGCAAGCCATCCAAAAAACATATAGCCAGCCATTGCCATCGCTAAACCAGACGGTGCATACCAAACGAATGGCACAATTAACCCCGCAGAGACAGTCGATAGCAGCATTTGTATGAACGCTTGACCCGATGCCGCCGTGCCTCGGATTTTAGGATGGCGATCCAAAGCTGCAAGTGAAAGTATAGGCATCGCTAATGCCATGCCGATATTGAACAAGGCAACAGGTAATATGTTTAATACTGGGTTAGTTGGCAACACAAAACAAACCATCAAATTTAACAACGCCATGGCGACCATCCATGCATAGGCTACTTTTATGACCAATTGCTGGCTATATTTTCCAGCTGCATGTTTTGCTAAATAAGAGCCGATAATCATACCGATCACAGTAGGAATAAACATCCAGCCAAATTGATGCGCAGTTAACCCTAAATGTTTTAATAAAAAAACTGGGCTGGCTAAAACATAAATAAAAAAGCCTGCAAAATTCGCACCGATGGCAAATACTACATATCTGAATTCACTGTCACGAAAGATTTCTCTATAGCTGATTAATACTTGCTTAAATGAAAGCGGTAATCGTTTTGTCACAAGCATGGTTTCTGGCAGGTAGATAACCGCGGCAATTAAACTGGCTGCCGCATAAAAAGCCAGGAACAGGAAGATTATTTGCCAGTGAATGCCGAGCAACAAGCCGCCGATAATAGGCGCTACAGCAGGTGCAATGCCAAATAGCATTTGCACGGTGGCCATCACCCGCTGCGCTTGTGCCCCTTCAAAAAGATCTCTTACCATCGCACGTGCAACTACATTTCCAGCACCGCCAGACATGCCTTGCAACGCTCGAAAAAACCATAAGGTCTCCACATTGGGTGCAAATGCACAGCCAATCGAAGCCAGCACAAAAATACCTAACCCCCATTTAATGGTGGTAATTCGCCCTATCGCATCTGAAATAGCACCATGAAATAAAGTCATCAGTGCATAAGGCAGCAAATAAAAGGTCAGGCTTTGCTGAATTTGTAAACTGGTGCCGCCTAAAGAGGTTTCTAAAACATGAAAAGCAGGTAGATACGTGTCGATGGCAAAAGGCGCCAATGCTGCAAGCGATGCTAAAACAATGGATAAGACTAAAGGCGATGATTTTTTTTGCATTATAGGATTGTACCAAAATAAAAAAGCGCACCTTAGCGGTACGCTTTTTAAATTATTGGAGGTTTAAATTGGGTAAGGATTAAGGCAGCGCATGGAACTCTTCAACACGTTCTCTAGATTCGCCACTCGCGTATTTTTTAGAGTTTTTGTCAGTTCTAAATATAATCGGTTGAGACGCAAGCACTGGATTTTTAGAATCCTCAATCGCCTTCTCAATCAAATGATGATTAGGTGATAGTGAGCATACTGGGTCAGCACTTTCAGCATCGCCCGTAAGTAAAAATGCCTGGCAACGACAACCTGCCAAGTCATTATGTTTTTCTGGACAAGTGACACAAGGGCCTTTCATCCAACTATCTCCACGATATTTATTAAATGCGGGTGAATCTTTCCAAGCCCATTCCAGGCCTTTATCACGCACATTTGGAAACTGCATATTAGGCAACACGCGTGCTGAGTGGCATGGCAATACATCACCATTAGCCGTGACGATCATGAACACCTCACCCCAGCCGTTCATACATTTTTTAGGTCGATTTGAGAAATAGTCAGGCACCACGAAGAAAATCTTCATCTTGCTGCCGACTTTTTCGCGGAATTCGTTAGTCACTTTTTCTGCGTAGTCGATTTGCTCTTTAAGTGGCATTAATTGATTACGATTGACCAAAGACCAGCCGTAATACTGCGTATTCGCAAGCTCTACGTAATCAGCGCCTAATGCCTCTGCCATCTCAAGAATTTCTTTGATATGACCAATGTTGTAGCGGTGTATCACCACATTCAGCACCATAGGGTAGCCATGATTTTTAATCATTGCTGCGACTTTTTTCTTCAGTTCAAAAGTTTTGGTATTCGTAATGAAATTATTAATCTCTTCAGTAATATCATGCATGGAAAGCTGGATATGATCCAACCCACCCTCTTTAAACGCTTGAATACGTTTTTCAGTCAGACCTACACCTGAAGTAATTAAGTTACTGTAGTAGCCAAGTTTTTTTGCTTCAATGACAATATCTTCAATATCATCGCGCAATAGTGGCTCACCGCCGGAAATGCCAAGCTGTATGGCACCCAGTTTACGTGCGTCGCGCAGCGCTTGAATCCACTGTTCCGTTGTCAATTCATTTTGTGTATGTTTGTCATAATCGGTAGGGTTATAGCAGAATGCACAATGCAATGGACAACGGTAAGTAACCTCTGCTAACAGCCACAATGGCTGAGTATGCGTGATATTAGCCGCTACACCGTTATTTTGCTGTTGTGCATGGATTTCTTTTTGCACAACCGATTCACCTAATGATGTTTGTGTCATTTTGCTACTCCTCAAATTTCAAGCTAATTAAACTTTTTTCTTTCAATTAACTTCGTAATTTAATACTTTGTATCACTACTATTCATAAATCTACAGTTTGCGAATCCAAGTTTTATCAAACGCCAATTCAAACATGCCGATAATGTCCGCTTCAATATTGACCGCATCAGGAAAAGCCTGTTTCAAATCAGCAATCACCTCACCCACGGTTGCTTTTCCGTCTAGACGCTTAATCACTTCACCAGCGCCTCCATGAAGTTTGACCATGCCCTCAGGAAAAAGTATCACGTAACTTTGCTGTGCTTCTTCCCACTGAAAACGATGATGTAAGGCAATCGCATAAACATCTGAATGGTTGATCTTGCCTTCAGTTGGCTCTTGCTTCTGTTCCATATTATTTAAACCTTAATTTCACGTTACTTAATCAAAATTCACTACTGGCTGACGTAAATAGTCACGGCCCTCTACTTTAATATCAGTTGAAGCTAACATAATAGAGTCTGCAATCACCCATAACACGTTCAACTTAAACTGCAATATGTCTAAAGCCTGGAGCTGCATTTCACGCGACGTGCTAAAGTAATCCAGCGTAACGTTTAAACCTTGCTCT
>JBDSHU010000288.1:0-3417 GCA_039918335.1 Methylotenera sp.
AGTTAACGCTACTTGGCCAGCTACACCTTTAAAACTGTTTGGTGCTGGTTCAGATTCAGGTACATTTGATTACTTTACTGAAGCTATCGTTGGTAAAGCAAAATCTAGCCGTGGTGATTACACTGCCAGTGAAGACGATAACGTTGTTGTGCAAGGTGTTGCAAGTGACAAAGGTTCATTAGGTTACTTTGGTTTTGCATATTATGAAGAAAACCAGGATAAACTTAAAGCAGTGCCCATTGTAGCTAAAAAAGGTGCGCCAGCAGTGATGCCTTCAGTTGAAAGCGTTAAAGATGGTACTTACCAACCACTCGCTCGCCCAATCTTTATTTATGTAAATGCAACTGCTGCTGCATTTAAACCAGAAGTGAAAGCATTTATTGATTATTACTTGGCAAATGCGCCTAAATTGGTGGCTGAAGTTAAGTACATTCCGTTGCCAAGCAATGAGTACGCTGCGGTTACTAAACACTGGAAAGCGCTTAAACCAGGTACAGGTTTCGGTGGTGTGCCAGAAGTCGGTGTTAAAATTGAAGAGTTATTAGCTAGAATCAAATAGCAATTGTTAACTGCAAAAAGATGGCTAAATACTTAACCATCTTTTTGCAGTAACTTAAAAAGGCAACCGTTGTTGCCTTTTTTAATGCCAATGATTTTTAGATAATTCCCGTTTATGAAATTGTCATAAATCCGTTACAATCCGAAGATACGATTCTTAGAATGCCTAAAACAAACGAAATGATTCATTCTATAGTATGACTACTCCACAACTCTCTATTAGACCAACTATGCAATCAAATCTAAAAAATCCGCCTATTAGCACACGATTAGCCAAAAATGTTAGGCGTCATATGGTAGAGCGAGTGATTGAAACTCTACTTATGCTTGCGGCGTTATCAGCAGTATTAACCACTGTTGCAATTGTCGTTATTCTTGTCAGGGAATCATTAGGTTTTTTTGATACAGTTCCTTTGGTAGACTTTTTAACTGATACGCAGTGGACACCGTTATTTGAAGACGCCCATTACGGCATCATGCCATTGGTTTCTGGTACGTTAACTACATCCGCCATTGCGCTAAGTGTGGCGATACCCATTGGTACGATTGGTGCTATTTACCTATCCGAATTTGCAGGGCATAAAACACGTGAAATTGTTAAACCAATACTAGAGCTACTTGTAGGTGTACCCACTGTAGTATTTGGTTACTTTGCGCTTCTTTTTGTAACACCAATGCTACAAAAAATATTCCCAGAATTACCTGGTTTTAATATGTTAGGTCCAGGGATTGTCATGGGTATTATGATTATTCCTTACATCAGCTCAGTAGCTGAAGATGCCATGCGCGCAGTGCCAATGAGTATGCGTGAAGGTTCATATGCAATGGGTGCAACACGTTTTCAAACTGCTATTCGTGTAGTAACGCCAGCTGCGACATCCGGCATTATTGCCGCGTACATCTTGGCAATTTCTCGGGCCCTAGGCGAAACCATGGTAGTAGCGTTAGCGGCAGGCCAGCAACCTAACTTAACGTTTAACCCGATGGAAAGCGCCGCAACAATCAGTGCCTATATTGTGCAAGTTGCCATGGGGGATTTACCACATGCAAGTATTGGTTACCAAAGTATTTTTGCCGCAGGTTTAGTCTTGATGTTAATGACTTTGACATTCAATATTCTGGGTCACTTCCTACGTAAAAAATATCGTGAAGCATATTAAGAAACTTATTTGCCCATTCAATATAAATAGATAAAAATTATGAGTCCACAAGCATCTGTTCTGAATAATCTTGGCGAAGTGCGCGCAATGATCAAGCGCCATAAGCTTAACGACACTATCTTTGCCATCATCGGGTTGTTAGCACTTATGGTGGGCTTGGTTGCCCTACTCACCCTATTTGTTGATTTGGTGATGGATGGCTACCAGCGTTTTAACCTAGACTTCCTCTCTAATTTTCCCTCACGCAAAGCAGAAAGAGCTGGGTTATTATCGGCATGGATCGGTTCTGTTTTAGTGATGGTAGTCACATTCTTAGCCGCGGTGCCCATGGGCGTTGCCGCAGGCATTTACCTGGAAGAATATGCACCCAAAAACTGGTTGGCAGATTTAATCGAGATTAATGTTTCTAATTTGGCTGGTGTGCCATCCATTGTGTATGGTTTGCTAGCACTTGGTCTATTTGTCTATGGCTTAGGATTAGGTCAAAGTATTTTAACTGCAGGTTTAACGCTTGGCTTGCTCATCTTGCCTATTATCATTGTCTCAACACGTGAAGCTATCCGTGGTATCCCAGTGGCGATTCGTGAGGCGGCTTATGCAGTGGGCGCGACCAAGTGGCAAGTGGTATTCCACCATGTGATTCATTATTCATTTGGCGGTATTTTAACCGGTGTGATTATTGGTATGGCGCGCGCATTGGGCGAAACTGCACCTATTATTACCATCGG
Organism: Methylotenera sp.; assembly: GCA_039918335.1. Lineage (GTDB taxonomy): Bacteria > Pseudomonadota > Gammaproteobacteria > Burkholderiales > Methylophilaceae > Methylotenera. Next base: position 2,447 of record JBDSHU010000288.1, read on the forward strand.
CGCACTGACATTCATTGCGTTCCTGCCGCCAGCACCAATCACTGAAGCGCCGCCTTTTATTAACTTTGAATGGTTATCTTCAGGCTTTACTGTGATGCCGATTCAAATGTTTAACTGGCTATCACGCCCAGATCATGCATTTCATATCAACGCAGCAGCAACAGGTGCAATCATTATTGTGGTGACCTTGTTAATGAACGGTACTGCCATTTATCTGCGTTATAAAATTCGCAAAAACATTAAATGGTAAATTCGACAGATTATTTATCACCAATACTTTAATTTAATACTGAATAATTAAGCAGCATCATTAGGAAAAATATGGTTAATGTCACAACACCGATAAAAGCTGAATCAAAAGATCTCAACTTTTTCTATGCAAACGGAAATCAAGCGCTTAAAGGCATTAACATGCCGCTTTACGAAAATAAAATCACCGCGCTTATTGGCCCCTCTGGCTGTGGTAAATCGACCTATTTACGTTGCTTTAATCGTATGCATGATTTGTATCCGGGCAATCGATATGACGGTCAGATCCTCATGTATCCAGATAACACCAATGTATTAGAATCCGGCGTAGACCCGATTGAAGTGCGCATGCGCATCAGCATGGTGTTTCAAAAACCAAATCCGTTCCCTAAATCTATTTATGAAAACGTGGCTTACGGCTTACGCGTGCGTGGCGAAAAAAATAAACGCATCGTGGACGACAAAGTGGAAGAAGCACTCAAAGGCGCTGCACTTTGGAATGAAGTGAAAGATCGTTTGCATGATTTGGCGTTTAACCTTTCAGGCGGGCAACAGCAGCGTTTATGCATTGCACGTGCACTTGCTACAGACCCAGAAATCATGCTGTTCGATGAGCCAACTTCTGCACTGGATCCAATGGCCACAGCGAATATCGAGGAGCTCATGAGTGAGTTACGTAACAAACTTACGATATTAGTCGTGACACACAACATGCAACAAGC
>JBDSHU010000289.1:0-7684 GCA_039918335.1 Methylotenera sp.
ATGAATTGCTGATTGAAGAATCGCTGCTCGGTTGGAAAGAGTATGAAATGGAAGTGGTGCGCGACTCTGCGGATAACTGCATCATCATCTGCTCAATTGAAAATCTTGACCCTATGGGCGTCCACACAGGTGATTCAATTACCGTAGCTCCTGCACAAACGCTGACGGACAAAGAATATCAGATCATGCGTAATGCTTCATTGGCAGTATTGCGTGAAATCGGTGTAGATACTGGCGGTTCAAACGTCCAGTTTGCTATTAATCCTGATGATGGTCGCATGATTGTGATTGAGATGAACCCGCGTGTATCACGTTCATCAGCTTTGGCTTCAAAAGCGACTGGATTTCCAATAGCTAAAGTAGCGGCAAAACTAGCGGTCGGTTTTACGCTGGATGAACTTAGAAACGAGATTACAGGCGGCGCTACACCGGCCTCATTTGAGCCGTCAATTGACTACGTGGTAACTAAAATACCTAGATTCGCTTTCGAAAAATTCCCGCAAGCTGACTCACGTTTAACGACACAAATGAAGTCTGTGGGCGAAGTGATGGCGATTGGACGTACTTTCCAAGAGTCATTCCAAAAAGCTTTACGCGGTTTAGAGGTGGGTGTTGACGGCTTAGATGAAAAGACCACCGATTTAGACACCATTACCAAAGAAATGGGCGTCCCGGGACCAGAGCGTATTTGGTACGTGGGTGATGCATTCAGGATGGGCATGACTGTTGATGAAGTATTCAATATATCTAAAATCGATACTTGGTTCTTAGTGCAAATTAAAGACTTGATTGACCGTGAGCAAGCGCTCAAAGGCAAACATATTGCTGATTTAGATAAGCAAGCCTTGCTTAAGCTTAAGCGTAGTGGTTTTTCAGACAGGCGTTTGGCAACGCTGCTAGGTACAGATCAACATGCTGTACGTGCTTATCGCCAAGCTTTACAAGTGCGCCCTGTGTATAAACGCGTGGATACTTGCGCGGCCGAGTTCTCAACCAATACCGCTTATATGTACTCTACTTATGAAGAAGAGTGCGAGGCTGCACCAACGAATAAAAAGAAAATCATGATTTTAGGTGGTGGACCTAATCGCATTGGGCAGGGGATTGAGTTCGACTATTGCTGTGTGCACGCTGCATTTGCCATGCGTGAAGACGGCTACGAAACCATTATGGTGAACTGTAACCCTGAAACGGTTTCCACTGATTATGATACGTCCGATCGCTTATATTTTGAGCCAGTCACATTAGAAGATGTGTTGGAAATCGTTGCACTAGAAAAACCAGTGGGCGTGATTGTGCAATACGGTGGTCAAACGCCATTAAAACTTGCACGTGCTTTAGAAAAAGCCGGTGTGCCGATTATTGGCACTACGCCAGATGCGATCGATAAAGCCGAAGACCGTGAACGCTTTCAAAAAATGTTGCAAGAATTAGGCTTAAAACAGCCGCCAAACCGCACAGCCAGAACGCCAGAAGAGGCAATTCGCCTAGCTTTAGAAATTGGTTATCCGCTAGTGGTACGTCCAAGCTATGTGCTGGGTGGTCGTGCGATGGAAATCGTGCAAGAACAATCTCAACTTGAACGCTATATGCGCGAAGCGGTAAAAGTATCAAATGAGTCGCCAGTATTGTTGGATAGATTTTTAAATGATGCGCTTGAGGTTGATGTTGATGCATTATGCGATAACACAGGCGACGTCATTATCGGCGGCATTATGGAACACGTTGAGCAAGCTGGCGTTCACTCTGGCGACTCTGCATGTTCATTGCCGCCATACAGCTTATCAGTTGAACTACAAGACGTGTTACGCGATCAAACAAAACAAATGGCACGCGCGCTTGGTGTGGTTGGTTTAATGAATGTGCAATTTGCCATACAAGGTGAGACGGTATTTGTCCTAGAGGTCAATCCTCGTGCATCTAGAACAGTACCGTTTGTTTCTAAGGCTTGCGGTTTGCAATTGGCTAAAATTGCCGCACGTTGCATGATAGGTACTTCACTTAAGGATCAAGGTATAACGCGTGAAATTATCCCACCATTTTACTCAGTGAAAGAAGCGGTATTCCCGTTCATTAAATTCCCAGGTGTTGATACCATTTTAGGTCCTGAAATGAAGTCTACGGGTGAGGTGATGGGTGTTGGTGCAACGTTTGCTGAAGCTTTTCTTAAGTCACAACTTGGTGCTTCGACCAAATTACCAGAAGGCGGCAGAGCATTTATTAGCGTACGCAAAGAAGACTACAAGAAAGTGGTTGAGATAGCGCAAGCTTTACATGAATTAGGTTTTAGCTTAGTTGCAACTAAAGGTACGGCTGCCGCTTTAACGGCTAGCGGCTTAAAAGTTAGTTCAGTGAATAAAGTGGCTGAAGGTCGCCCTCATATTGTTGATATGATTAAAAATGATGATATTAGCTTTATTGTAAATGTAACTGAAGATAAGCGCGCCGTAGCCGACTCTTATGAAATCCGTCGCAGTGCATTGCAAAATAAAGTGACTTATTACACCACGCTTGCTGGTGCTAAAGCGGCATGTATTGGTATGGCGCATATGCAAGAACTGCAAGTGGAGTCTATTCAAAACTTGCACAAATTACTTAATTAGTTTTCAATAACAAATGCTAAACATTTGCGCTTAATGTTAGTTTAAATTTTTTAAAAATCATGTAAGATTGCAACATTAACCACGCCGAGTAGGGTGTGGTTTTGTTTTTTAGAATAAGGAAAAGTCGTATGGCAGTTACCCAAATTCCAGTGACCGTTAAAGGCGCAGCGCTGTTAAAAGAAGAGTTGCTTAAACTACGTAGTATCGATAGGCCTTATATTATTCAGGCAATTGCTGAAGCGCGTGCGCAGGGTGACTTATCTGAAAATGCTGAATATGAGGCAGCGAAAGAGCGCCAAAGTTTTATTGAAGGTCGCATCAATGAAGTTGAGGCAAAGCTTTCTAACGCCATGATTATTGATCCAACTACACTCAATGCGGATGGCCGTTGTGTGTTTGGATCAACAGTAAGAATCGAAGATTTAGACAGCGGCAATATCATTACTTATCAAATCGTAGGTGATGACGAGTCTGATATTAAAAACGGTAAAATTTCTGTGAGCTCTCCAATATCACGGGGTTTGATTGGTAAATCAGAAGGTGATATTGCTGAAGTAACGGCGCCAGGTGGTGTTAAAGAGTTCGAGATTTTAGATGTTCAATATATCTAATTTTTAATCAGTCACATGAGTAATATTTACTGTAAAACAGACGAAAATGAATAATTGGTCGGATAAGTTTAGTGTCATTATTATTACATTGTGGGTCGGGGCTTTGTGGACAACGGGCGCAACGGCTTATGTATTATTTGATACATTGCAAGACCGGCAATTAGCTGGTCAGTTAGCAGGTAAATTCTTTACTTACGTGTCTTATCTAGGCTTGTTTTCTGGATTTTACTTATTGATCCATCGCTTGTTAGGCTATGGCACATTAGCACTAAAACAAAGTTACTTTTGGGCAGTATTCGTGATGTTATTGCTGGTGCTTGCCGGCCATTTTGGTATTCAGCCTTTAATGGCGCAATTAAAGGCAAATGCATTGCCTAGCGATGTGATGCAAAGTGTATTTTCAAGTCGATTTAAAGCTTGGCATGGTGTAGCAAGCGTTGCTTATCTAATTGAATGCCTGTTAGGCTTTGTGCTAGTTTTGCGCGCGCGTTAGTAGCTTTTAAGTGGCGCCTTAATTCTAAGGCGCTCACGCTTACTTTTGAGGAACTACGATTTTAGGTTTGGTTGATTGGCGATATACGACTAATTGTTTGCCAATGTGATGAACAGCAATTGCACCCGTTTGCTCGCAAATGTCGGCTAAAAGTTGTGAACGTAAAGCCTTATCATCTACCATCGCTTTGATTTTAATCAGTTCATGTGAGTCTAAGCAAACATTAATTTCTTTCAAAACGCCTTCTGATAATCCTTTGTTACTTATCATCACAACAGGATTTAAGTTATGGGCAAGGCCACGTAAGTAGCTAATTTGTTTTGAATTCACGGCAGTATCTTCTAGAGTATGTGTTTGATTTATATAGGCGAGCAGTTTAACAGATGAAACTAAAACCTTCCAGCAAAGCTTGGATGCATGAACATATCAATGATGAATTTGTGAAGCGCGCACAAAAGGAAGGTTATAGAGCGCGCGCAGCTTACAAGCTTACTGAAATTGACGATAAAGATAAGCTGATTAAACCTGGCATGACCATTGTGGATTTAGGTGCAACGCCGGGTAGTTGGTCGCAAGTAGCTGTACAGAGATTGAAAGGTCAAGGCCGAATCATTGCACTAGACCTGCTCGACATGCAGCCTATCAATGGCGTGGAGTTTATCCAAGGCGATTTTCGGGAAGATTCTGTATTAAAACAATTGGAAGAAAAGTTAAATAATAAAAAAGTGGACCTTGTAATTGCCGATATGGCACCCAATATCTCAGGTATTACCATTGTTGACCAAGCGGGTGCGGCATATTTAACTGAACTAGCTTTAGAGTTCAGTAAGGAATGGTTGAAACCAAGCGGTAATTTTTTGGTCAAGGTATTTATAGGTGAGGGATTTGACGAAATTTTGCAAAACATGCGAACTATGTTTGATAAAGTCGTCACACGTAAGCCAAAAGCCTCGCGTGGCAGAAGTAATGAAGTGTACTTATTAGGTATGGGACGTAAAGACTAGGTGGCTGTAATTTAAACACTTAAGCATCACTTAATACGGATCAAACTAATGTTTGATTTCTAATTCTTTATTTTAAGATTAGAATAATTAAACGCGTAAGATAATGTTTCAAAGAGTTAATTTAGCTTTACCCTTTTGTAAAAGGAACAGGATTTTGAACAATATATTTAAGAACATCGCTATTTGGTTAGCCATTGCCATGGTGTTGATGGTGATTTTCAATCTATCAGGCGTTAAAAGTAGCGCCGATAACCAAATTGTATATTCACAATTTATTCAAGAAGTGAAGGACGGTCGCATTGCAAAAGTGCAAATCGACGGTCGAGTGTTGCATGGCACTACGCAAGACGGCAAAAAATTCAATTCTTATGCGCCTACAGACCCTTGGTTAGTCTCTGATCTGCTTAAAAATAATGTCATTGTGGAAGCCAAGCCAGAAGAAGAGCAATCATTACTGATGAGTATTTTTGTTTCATGGTTCCCAATGATTTTATTAGTCGGCATCTGGATTTTCTTTATGCGCCAAATGCAAGGCGGCGGTAAAGGTGGCGGTCCATTCTCTTTTGGTAAAAGCAAAGCACGTCAATTAGACGAAGGAAGTAATCAGACTACGTTCGCTGACGTTGCAGGTTGCGATGAAGCTAAAGAAGAAGTGACTGAAATCGTAGAGTTTTTACGTGACCCTACCAAATTCCAGAAACTTGGCGGACGTATTCCGCGCGGTGTGTTAATGGTTGGTCCTCCAGGAACGGGTAAGACTTTATTAGCGCGAGCAATTGCTGGTGAAGCTAAAGTGCCATTCTTCACTATTTCCGGTTCTGATTTTGTGGAAATGTTTGTCGGTGTCGGTGCTTCGCGTGTTCGTGATATGTTTGAACAGGCTAAGAAAAGCTCACCATGCATCATCTTTATTGATGAAATCGATGCGGTAGGACGTAGTCGTGGATCTGGCACTGGTGGCGGTAATGATGAGCGCGAGCAAACCTTGAACCAATTGCTGGTCGAGATGGATGGTTTTGAAGGTAGTTCGGGCGTGATTGTGATTGCTGCAACCAATAGAGCCGATGTGTTGGATAAAGCCTTGTTGCGTCCAGGTCGTTTTGACCGTCAAGTGATGGTGTCATTGCCTGATATCAAAGGTCGTGAGCAAATTTTGATGGTACATATGCGTAAAGTGCCAATTGATGTAGATGTTAAAGCGGATATTTTAGCGCGTGGCACACCTGGTTTTTCAGGCGCTGACTTAGCTAACTTAGTGAATGAAGCGGCGTTATTTGCTGCGCGCCGTAATAAACGCACTGTAGACATGCAGGATTTTGAAGATGCTAAAGATAAAATCTTCATGGGTCCAGAACGTAAGTCTATGGTGATGCGTGAAGATGAGCGTCGTAATACTGCATATCACGAATCAGGCCATGCTGTAGTGGCTAAGTTGTTACCAAAAGCTGATCCAGTTCATAAGGTTACTATCATGCCGCGTGGTTGGGCCTTAGGTTTAACATGGCAGTTGCCAGAGTTTGATCGTATCAGTAATTACAAAGATAAGATGTTAGAAGAGATTTCTATCTTATTTGGCGGTCGTATTGCTGAAGAAATCTTTATGCATCAAATGTCGACTGGTGCATCAAACGACTTTGAACGTGCAACAAAATTAGCACGGGATATGGTGACGCGCTACGGTATGTCTGATGCGCTTGGTACCATGGTGTATGCGGGTGATAGTCAAGATTCATTTTTTGGGAACATGAGTTCTAAAACAGTATCGGAAGCTACACAGCAAAAAGTGGATGCAGAAATTCGTCGTATATTAGATGAGCAGTACGGTATTGCACGTAAGTTGCTAGAAGATAATTCCGACAAGGTGGAGGCAATGATGGCTGCGTTAATGGAATATGAAACAATAGATGCAGATCAAATCAATGACATTATGGCGGGCATTGCGGTGCGCCCACCTAAACCTTCGCAAAGTAAGCCTAATCCACCACGGGATACTGGCTCAACAGGTGCGGGTATAACACCTGTGCCGCAACCCACTGCAAAGACTTAATGCGTTGTAGGTTTTAATTAAAAAGGGCTAGAAATCTAGCCCTTTTTTTCGTCCTTATTACTAATCATTTCCTCTTAGGCTTTGATATTTTTTAGCACTTTTATTTAGTATAATGATTTATGGAACTTCAATCTTTGCCCAACTATAAATTCATCTGTGGGAAATATCAGCTTAATCTAAATCGTCCACACGTCATGGGTATTGTGAACGTAACGCCAGACTCTTTCTCAGATGGAGGTAAATTTTCTTCTACTGACTTAGCGGTTGAACATGCATTAGAGTTAATTGCAGAAGGCGCGGATATTTTAGATATTGGTGGTGAATCTACTCGCCCGGGTGCAATACCTGTTAGTTTAGAGGAAGAATTAAGCCGAGTGATTCCAGTGCTTGAAGTTTTAAGTAAGCTATCAACAGTGCCACTTTCAATTGATACTTATAAGCCTGAGGTGATGCGCGCGGCGATAGCTGCGGGGGCTGATATTGTGAATGATATACGCGCGCTGCAAGAACCTGACGCGCTAGATATAGTGGCTAGCAGCAACGCAGGGCTATGTTTGATGCATATGCAAGGTTTGCCGCAAACGATGCAGCTAGCCCCAAGTTATGATGATGTGGTTGAAGAGGTGGCAAGCTTTTTAACCAATAGACGCAATCTTGCAGTAGCACATGGTATTGCACAAGAGCGTATTCTACTAGACCCTGGTTTTGGTTTTGGCAAACGTACTGTACACAATATTGCGTTGATTCAGCATTTAGAGAGATTCGTTAGCATTGGACAGCCATTATTGGTGGGTCTATCCCGTAAGTCAGTGTTAGGGGCAATTGTTGGCGCTGATGAGCAGCAACGCCTACATGCGGGTATTGCCGCTTCTGTTATATCTGCCATGAAAGGCGCTAAAATAGTACGTGTACATGATGTAAAAGCG
>JBDSHU010000290.1:0-2670 GCA_039918335.1 Methylotenera sp.
ATCTTACCGTCCACGATTAATAGCTTACGATGATCGCGTTGGTTCACATCCCAACCTTTGCGCGCGAGCAGGGGATTGATGGGATTGTATTCCAGCACATTAATACCGCTATCCGTCAGTTTTTTGAAAAAATCCTTGGACGTGCTGCTTGAGCCTACACTATCGTAAATAAGATTGACTTGAACACCACTTTGCTGTTTTTTGATGAGTAGCGTAGCAAACTGTTCTCCAACTTCATCCTCCTCAATAATGTAAGTTTCCATATTGATATGGTCTTTTGCATTTTTTATGGCTAGCATCATCGCCTTGTAAGTGGTAGGTCCGTCAATCAGCAAATCTACTTTATTTCCTACGACAAGTGGACTACCGACAATTTCTGCTTCAATGGCTAAATGTTTATCGAATATATTAGTCTCGTCACCATTATGTTTAAGTTTGCTGAGGATGGCTTTGCTTTGCTCATTTGTTAAAGCGCCTTGTGCATTTTCTAGCTTTACTTTGTGTGGCGACTGCATCGCCATATCCGGCACCATTCTAGGAATAGAGCTACAGCCTACAACTAACGTTGTACCTAAAACTGCTATGAGTTTTAATAGGCTAATTTTTTTAATTTTTACTATCACCTTCAACAGTCCTTAACGAATAGAATTATTAATACCATTTCTGACAATAATTAAAAATATATCAGAAAAAATTTTATATATAAGTGCGCTAGCACACAGAGTTTTTTAAAAAATTTAACGATGATTGAATTGTCGTGGTTATTCCGTTTCGTATAAGCGCTAGGGTTTGTTTGTTCGATTGGGTAACCCAAAATTTAATATAGGAGTTCACAGTGATGAAAAAAATTAAAACGATTTCTAGTATTCTTACAGCGCTTGCATTAGCTACATTAATTGGTTGTGCATCCGGTGCTAAAAAAGAAGGCACAGGTGAATATATTGATGACAGCTTGATTACAACTAAGGTAAAAGCCGCTGTGTTGAAAGAGCCAACTTTAAAATCCTCTGAAATTAATGTTGAAACATTTAAAGGTGTGGTGCAACTGAGCGGTTTTGTTAATTCAGAAGCTGATATTCAAAAAGCAGCTGAAGTGGCACGTGGCGTGAAAGGTGTTTCGTCAGTTAAAAATGACATGCGTCTAAAGCCCAATTAATCACTGCATGCTGTTGCAATTAACTAACCCTCATGTTGACGTCGGTCGCATGAGGGTTTTATCTGATAAATGAGAGGTTAAATTTTTAATTACCTATCCAGTAGTTATTTCTACAGTGATATTTCTAGTTTATTTCAAACATATTCTTAGTATGCAATATCTGTTTATAAATGTTTTTATCCGTTTGATAGCAAATACAGGATGCATTTTCTAAACCTGCAATATCATTAATTTTCATATCTCCACGAGTATAGCTAATAAGTTTTCGTAGTTGCAAAGAACTCGCAGCTTTAGTCACACCTACACGACGCACCCCGAGCATTTGAGCAAGTAGTTCTTGCGTAATATAAAACTGTCCAGAGTGTTTACGGTCACGAATCATTAACAGTAAGCGCGCCAGGCGTTCTTCAACTACATGAAAACGATTGCAAACAGTGGTTTGGACTAACTGGCTAAAGGATACACAGATATAGCGCATAATTTGTAAGCGTAATGCTGGAAGTAATTCGAGTTCAGTAAGAAATGCCTGCGAGGCAATGCGTAATACTGTGCCCTCGCTTTGAACTAGCGCTTTAATTGGCGTTACATCGGAGCCTAACATCAGCGTGATGCCTAGCATGCCTTCGTTACCAATCAGCGCTACTTCCATACCTGCATTGCCATCGACAGGATTAACCAAGGAAATGATGCTATCTAAGGGAAAATATACATGCTGGATTGGATCACCCACATGACTGATGACATCTGCAAGATTCAATTGCACAAGTTCACAATGAGCCATGAAACGATGCTGCTCTTTTTTTGACAGGCTATTTAATAAGCTATTGCCTGCAGATTTAACTTGAGTGGACGACATGGGTCATCTCCAGTAACACATCAGTTTTATTCAATTACTCTGAAATTTTGAGATATTCCGCAAGGCAATACTTAAGCTTGGGCAATCATTGATCTATTCGTCAGTGATTTGAGAGTGGCTTGCTAGAACACTTATTAAGATTAATTTTATCTAAGTAGTTAATTTAAAGTAATCAAATTGTTGTTTAAATTAATACGGGATGTTTTTGCTGTCTGTTCGCTGGCGCACTTAATTATCATTCATTAATTTTACGTCGATTTTATTTGTAACACTCTGTGCGATAGCACACGGACAAAGCGTTTTAATCGCCGTAATCTTTAATCTAAATCAAGAAACTTGATAGTTTCTATTTGCTTAAAGGTAGAAAGTTTGTGTATGCATTAAGCAAATACTGCCACTCGATATTAATGAATGATACTGAAAATTTATATGAAAAATCTTACTTAATTAAAGGAGTAAAAAAATGAACTGGGATCAAATTGAAGGTAATTGGAAGCAACTTAAAGGCAACGTTAAACAGCAATGGGGCAAGCTCACAGACGATCATTTGGATGTGATTGCAGGTAAGCGTGATGAACTATCAGGCAAAATCCAGGAAGTATATGGCGTTAGCAAAGATGAAGCCGACAATCAACTTTCTGACTGGCAAACTATGCTT
>JBDSHU010000291.1:0-4480 GCA_039918335.1 Methylotenera sp.
TTACGCAAGATATGAATATAGGCGCGCCAATTTGCCGTTGGAGTTATCAAGGTGTGGCGGTTGATGTGATGCCAACCGATGAAAAGATATTGGGCTTTGCCAATAGATGGTATCCACTTGCGATTAATAGCGCAGAACACTTTGTATTAGATGCAGAAACAACAATTAGGCTTATTGCTGCCCCCTTATTTATTGCAACTAAACTAGAGGCATTTGAAGACCGAGGCAAGGCAGATATTCTGCTTAGCCATGATATGGAGGATATTATTACTGTAATAGATGGTCGGCCTTCAATTTTGGTTGAAATGAACTTAGTACCAAGAGCGTTGCAAGAATACATAGCTGAAAAGTTCAGTACGCTACTAAAGAGTGAGGAATTTTTATCTGTGTTGCCAGCTTATCTGCCAGGCGACTCTGCAAGCCAAGCACGTTTACCTTTGCTTGAGCGCAAACTGCGTGAATTAGCTAGTTTGGTATAGATGTTTGTAAGTATTGAGGTTTTAAGCTATGTTAATGAAAACAACAAGAAGCTAATTAAAATGAACGAAGCCGAAACCCGCGCAGAACATATAGACCCAGCCCTTAAGGCCGCTGGCTGGGGCGTGGTGGATGGCTGCCATGTACGCCGTGAGCACATTACACTGGGGCGTTTGCAGGGTGGTGGTAAACGTAGCAAGCAAGAAATTGCCGATTATGTATTGGTATATAAAAATCACAAACTGGCGGTGATTGAAGCAAAAGCCTGGAATAAACCTTATACCGAAGGTGTGGCACAAGCTAAAACCTATGCCAAAAAGCTGAATAGCCGCTTTGCATATGCCACCAATGGGCAGCGTATTTATTGCATTGATATGCAAACAGGCAAAGAGACCGACATTGCTAGCTACCCTACTCCAGACGAATTATGGAACCTAACATTTGCTGAACAAAATGCATGGCGCGATAGATTTAGTGAGATACCGTTTGAAGATAAAGGCGGTACATGGGGCGCAAGGTATTATCAACATAATGCAATTGAAGCAGTACTTGAGGCAATTGCGAATAATCAACCGCGTATTTTGCTTACGCTTGCTACAGGCACGGGTAAAACCTTTATTGCTTTTCAATTAGCTTGGAAGTTGTTTTACAGCCGCTGGAATTTAAGCCGTGAGCTAGATAAAGAAAAGCAGCGCAGACCACGTGTGTTATTTTTAGCCGATAGGAATATATTGGCTGACCAAGCGTACAACGCTTTTTCAGCTTTTCCCGAAGATGCGTTAGTACGCATTGCACCTGATGAAATCAGCAAAAAAGGTAAAGTGCCTAAAAATGGCAGTATCTTTTTTACTATTTTCCAAACCTTTATGAGTGGCACTGACGCTGATGGAAACCCAGCGCCAAACTTTGGCGAATACCCGCCAGATTTTTTTGATTTTATTATCATCGACGAATGCCATCGTGGTGGTGCAAATGACGAAGGTAACTGGCGCGGCATTTTGGAATATTTTCCACCTGCAGTGCAGCTAGGCTTAACCGCCACGCCTAAGCGTAAAGACAATATAGACACTTATGCCTACTTTGGTGAACCTGTGTATGTGTACTCGCTTAAAGAAGGTATAAATGATGGCTTTTTAACCCCATTCAAAGTAAAGCAAATTGCCACTACGATGGATGAGTATATCTATACACCAGGTGATGGTGTGGTGGTGCAAGGCGAAGCTGTACCAGGCAAGCTTTATAAAGAAAGTGAGTTTAATCGGACTATTAAAATACCAGCGCGTGAGCAGTACCGTGTGAAGCTATTTATGGATTTGATTAATCAGCGTGAAAAAACTTTGGTTTTTTGCGCCTCACAAGATCATGCATTGGAAGTACGCGATTACATCAACCAGATTAAAACCAGTAAAGATCCTAATTACTGTGTACGAGTAACGGCAGCTGATGGTGCACTGGGCGACCAATATTTAAAAGCGTTTCAAGATAATGATAATACGATACCGACTATCCTCACCACTTCACAAAAGCTCTCTACAGGGGTAGATGCACGCAACGTGCGAAATATTATGCTGATGCGTGAAGTGAATAGCATGATTGAGTTTAAACAAATTATTGGGCGCGGTACTCGGTTATATGACGGTAAAGATTACTTTACGATTTATGACTTTGTAAAAGCCCACCACCACTTTAGTGATCCTGAATGGGATGGCGAGCCTGATCCGATTGAGCCAACAGAACCCAGCACCAGTACAACGAACCCTTATAAAGTTGAACAACCCAAAGTACCTTATACGTATGAACCGAAACCAGAGAAGATTCTCATTAAACTCTCGGACGGAAAAACGCGCCAGATTCAACATATGATGGCAACAAGCTTTTGGGGTGCGGATGGCAAGCCGATGTCAGCAGCACAATTTTTAGAAAGCTTGTTTGGGGTATTGCCAGAATTTTTTAGAGATGAAGAGTCTCTGCGTGGAATTTGGAGCAATCCAGAAACACGTAAAAAACTACTTGAAGGCTTAGGTGAAAAAGGCTTTGGTAAAGAAGTGCTAGCCGAAATGCAGCGTATTATTGATGCGGAGAATAGTGACTTATTTGATGTTCTGGGGCATGTGGCTTTTGCACTGCAACCGCTAACACGTACTAATCGAGCCCATAGTGCTAAAGATAAGATTCACCAAAATTTTGCTGATAAACAATCTTCATTTATAGATTTTGTTTTAGGACAATATGTAAAACAAGGCGTAGATGAATTAAATCAAGAGAAACTTAAAGACTTGATAGGTCTTAAGTATCAGTCTATTCATGACGCCACTTCAGAATTAGGTAATGCTTCTGAGATTAGGCAATTGTTTGTAGGGTTTCAAAAGTATTTATATCAGCCAAACACTGATGCAAATCTCTAAAAACTCACTATGAAAAGTAAGGCTTGGGTACTTTTAGGGTAATAAACCTTTAAATTTCTTCTTAAATATTTAAGATATAAGTTTACAGTTGAGTATTTCCTACTTATAAGGTCATATCTCGGGTAGCCTTTCTTTTCAAACCTCATTAATCCGTTTAATATCATTCTGATTCGTTTATAAAAGTAGCTTAAGTAGATTCCATATGAGCAATTCATCTTATACAGTTTTGATTACAGGTACTAACCGTGGCATAGGCCTTGAGTTTGTTAAACAGTACGCTGTTGATGGCTGGAACGTGCTTGCATGTTGTCGTGATTCGCAGTCTGCAAGGGCGTTACAGGCATTAGCAAGTGCACATCACAATATTAAAATCATTCAATTAGATGTAGCTAATTTCTCACAAATTGATGCCGCAGCTTTGCAATTAAAAGATTACACAATTGATGTGCTGATTAATAATGCTGGCGTCTATCACCACAGTAGTTTGGGCGATGTAGATTATGATAAATGGGCTACTGCTTTTAAAGTTAACACTTTGGCGCCCCTAAAAATGGTTGAGGCATTTATGCTGCATGTGGCTGCAAGCAAGCTTAAAAAGATTGCCACGCTTAGTAGCAAAATGGGTAGCCTGGATGACAACACTAGCGGCAGCAGTTATATTTACCGTAGCAGTAAAACTGCGGTGAATATGGTGATGAAAAGTTTAGCGTTAGACGTTAAATCACAGGGCATAGCGGTAGTGACTTTACACCCAGGTTGGGTAAAAACTGATATGGGTGGTCCAAATGGTTTAATCAATACGCAAACGAGTGTGACGGGATTGCGTAAAGTGATTGCAGACTTATCGGTGGCTAATAGCGGAAAATTTATCGCGTACGATGGTCAAGAGATTGCTTGGTAATTGACACTTAAATTCACTATCGTCATACCGACGAAACCGTAAAGGTCTTCCCCGTGGAATATATCAACTAAAGTTGATTATTCACACGTGAAAAGTCGGTATCTAGCGGCTTTAAGTCACTGGATTCCGTGTCAGACCGTAAAGGTCTTCGCCGTGGAATATAAGTGCTAAAGCACTTTATTCACACGCGAAAGCACGGAATGACGCAATAGGTGATGATATTGTTTAGTGAAATAGCTATATATCCTGTGGTAAAGCCAAATACTGGCTTACGGTCTCGTTGGTATGACGAGTGGTGAAGTTTTTTAGGTCCCTTTAAACGGTGCGCGCTCTTCTAATTCTGTCACGTAGGAAGCAATACCTAGCGATTCTCGGGTGACAAAGTCTTGTATCGCACTCGCAAACTCTGGATGTGCAATTTTGTGGAATGAGCATGTGGGCCTTGGCTTAAAACCTCTTGCCAGCTTATGTTCTCCCTGTGCCCCACCTTCAAAATATTGAATATCCTCCGCAATACAAAACTCCTGCGCTTGATAATAGCAAAGCTCAAAATGCAAGTTAGGGATAAAGAGCAACGCGCCCCAGTAACGTCCATACAACGTGGTTTGATGATAAATATTTAGTGCACTCGCTACTGGTACATCATCTAAATAAGCCAATACCAGCAAAATATTTTGCGGCATACTTTGTCCAATTT
>JBDSHU010000292.1:0-2993 GCA_039918335.1 Methylotenera sp.
CGATATAACGATAGCGGCGGGGCGCTGAATTTCTGTGACATGCGCTGTGACAACACGACCTGCATGATGTCGCCATCCAAAATATACTGCTGCGCACGTTTCACCGCGGCTTTGAAATTATCTTCGCCAAATTCTGATGTCGCTTCTGATGTTGTAGTCGCAGTTGACTCAGGAATCGCTACGGTCTTGCGTAACATTTTTACTAAATCGCTCAAGCGATTCAATGCATTTTCGTAGGCACTGCCTTCTGATGGATTGACGTACACAATAAAATAAAGCTTACCGCTTAAATTATCCACCACAGCCAGTTCTTCAGACACCATGAGCAATACATCGGGGGTATTAATCGCATCTGGCTTTTTTACATTCGCTAAACGTTTTTCGATGTAGCGCACGGTTTCATAGCCAAAATAGCCAGCCAAACCGCCTGTAAATCTAGGCAAATGCTGATTTTGCATCAGATGCGGCGGCGGGATTTTAAAACGTGATTGGTAGCTTTTGACAAAATCCAAGGGATTAATGTCATCAGATGATTCAACAACTGCATCGCCTTCAATGACCTGTATTTGATGATCGTTTGCCACAATACGGGTTTTAGCGGGTAACCCGATAATGGAGTAACGGCCAAAACGTTCACCGCCCTGCACCGATTCCAGCAAATATGAAAAAGGCTGATTGGCTAATTTGAGGTAGAGCGATAGAGGCGTATCTAAATCGGCAAAGGTTTCCAGAACCAGTGGAATGCGGTTGTAACCTTGTGCTGTCAAGGCATTGAATTCGGTTAAATTGATTGTGCTAAACATAAATTTCCTTACATATAGTTGATTAAATGGTGTTGCCTAAAATGCTCGTGCTTAATTACACGCAATTTTTTAGCTTCGCCACCATCGCCAACTATATGTTTTGCTATTACTTATTCTCATGCTTAATTGTTTAGCTTTATTTTTATTGAGTATTGATAAACCGCATTCATCAATATGGTTAATTTATTAAACCCTGCACTTCACTCAAATGGTTAATCAATGCATCCACAGAACTTGCTGCTATCTCACAGCCTTGATTATAGCCATAAGGCACCACAAAAACATAGCAACCTGCATTGCGGGCAGCAGCAATATCGGTTTTGGAATCCCCCACTAACACTGCCTCGCTGACTAAAACCCCGAATTTTTCGCAAATATAGAAAATTTGATCAGGCTCGGGTTTCTTTTTCGGCAAAGTATCGCCTGATACCACCAACTCAAAATACTGCAATAAGTCGTTAGCTTCCAGCAAGGGTAAAGTAAAGCTTTGGGATTTGTTGGTCACACAGGCTAGCCGATAACCAGCGCTATTTAGATCCTGTAACGCCTCAACCACGCCAGCATACGGCTTACTTTTAATGACAACCCGCGCGTAATGCGCAAAGAATAACTTCTGTGCTTTTACAAATAATTCGGCATTGGGTTCATCCGATAGCTTATCCGATGCTTCATTAGTTAAACAACGTTTGATCAGCGCACTTGCACCTTCACCAATGAAAGCTTCAATCTGCTCCATCGCTAAAGGCGGCTGACCTATATCCACTAACATTGCATTTATTGCCCACGCTATTTCGGGCGCGGTATGAATCAACGTGCCGTCAAGATCAACCATGACGGCCTTCACATTAAACTTTATGTTTGCTAACTTCAATCAACTACCCGGAAAATTAAAATATCTAAACAAGACTAGGCGTAAACAAAAATTAAATACGAAGCATACTGAAGTATGTGAGTATTTAATTTTTGTGCAACAACGACGTATTGTGACGATATTTTAGTTTTTACTTTACAGTCGCTAGTGATGCACGCATTGCGCTTACCACAGTATCGTAACGATTTTTATCGCCTTCTGCAGGTGAGCCGAAAATCGCACTGCCTGCAACAAAGGTATCCGCACCAGCACGGGCAATATCCGCAATATTTTGTGCATTTACGCCGCCGTCTACTTCAAGCCATATTTGACGACCGGTTTTTTCGTAGTAAGCATCAATACGTGCACGTGCAAGTTTGAGTTTTTCTAAAGTTTCTGGAATAAATTTTTGACCGCCGAAACCAGGGTTCACTGACATTAATAAGATCATGTCGACTTTATCCATCACGTGATCTAAATAACTAAGTGATGTCGCCGGGTTAAACACTAAACCAGATTTACAGCCTAATTCACGTACCAGTGCCAAACTACGGTCAATATGCTCAGACGCTTCCGGATGAAACGTAATGATATTCGCGCCGGCTTTAGCAAAGTCAGGAATGATGCGATCAACAGGTTTAACCATCAAATGCACGTCAATCAGCGCGCCTACTTTTTTCGCGGTTTCGCGAATGGCGTCACAGACTAAAGGTCCAATCGTTAGGTTCGGAACGTAATGGTTGTCCATCACGTCAAAGTGCACAATGTCTGTGCCTGAATTGATAACATCTTCAATCTCTTGGCCTAGTTTGGCGAAGTTTGCAGAAAGAATACTAGGGGCAATTCTAAAAGTTTTATCCATGGCTAACATCCAATTTTATAAGTAAGACAAAGTGTAACTAAACTAGCTACTAAATCGTTATTTTAACCATATTCCTAACTTTTAGATAAGCTTCTTGCTTAACATAAGCCAATCCATCAAAATTACACCTATGCAGTTATATGTCATCGGCGTGAACCACACCACCGCGCCCATCCAAATCCGTGAACATGTTGCTTTTAACAGTGAACATCTAGGTAGCGCGTTGCGCGAATTAACCCTGCACGGCGCTAATGAAGCCGCCATCCTATCCACCTGTAACCGCACCGAACTCTATTGCAGTACCGATAATCCGGAAAAACCGCTTCTTTGGCTATCTAAATACCACAAATTAGAAACAGGCAGCATTCAGCCTTATATTTACACGCTGCCGCAAAATGAAGCGGTTAAACATGCCTTTAGAGTGGCCTCCGGCTTGGATAGCATGGTGTTGGGCGAGCCGCAGATTTTAGGCCAGTTC
>JBDSHU010000293.1:0-4240 GCA_039918335.1 Methylotenera sp.
TTAAACCCTAGCCTGCTGTAACCGTGCTGCATCAGCCACTGCACCAGCTACACGCTCAAGCAGACGTTTGTCAAACGGCTTTGGAATAATATAGTCTTTACCAAAACTCAAACTCGTCAAGTTGTAAGCTTTTAATACATCCGCTGGCACGGACTCCCGCGCAAGTGCAGCTAATGCATGCGCTGCAGCTATCTGCATTTCATCCGTAATCTGCTTAGCTTTCGCATCTAAAGCACCGCGGAATAAATAAGGGAAACATAGCGCGTTATTCACCTGGTTCGGAAAATCCGAGCGGCCCGTGGCCATTAAAATATCATCGCGTACTGCATGCGCAACACTAGGCAATATTTCAGGATCAGGGTTCGCCAAGGCAAATACGATTGGATTGCCTGCCATTACTTTTAGTAACTCTGGTGATAATGCATTTGCAGCGGATACACCGATAAATACATCTGAATTCGGCATGACATCGGCTAATGTTTTAGCACTGCTTGGCGCTACAGCTAAATGGCGATTATTGTCATGCAGATCATCACGTGAAGTATCTAATATGCCAGACCGATCAACCATCGTAATATTGGTTGCACCCATCAGTTTTAGCAAGCGTGCACATGAACAGCCTGCTGCACCAGCGCCTAAGAACACGACTTTTGCCTTAGCCAAGGTTTTACCTTGTATCTCTAACGCATTGGTTAACGCCGCGGCCACAATGACTGCCGTGCCATGCTGGTCATCATGGAACACCGGGATATCTAACCGCGCGCGCAGTTCTTTTTCAATTCTAAAACAATGCGGCGCTGCGATATCTTCCAGATTGATGCCACCGAAAGTAGGTGCAATATTCACTACGGTCTCAATAAAAGCTTCGACGCTAGGTGCATTTACTTCAATATCAAACACATCAATGCCTGCAAAATGCTTGAATAAAACAGCTTTGCCTTCCATCACTGGCTTGCTCGCTAATGCCCCCATGTTACCCAAACCCAATACGGCCGTACCATCGGTAATTACAGCTACCAAGTTACCTTTATTGGTATATTTGTAAGCAAGTGCAGGCTCGCGGTTAATCTCCCGTACCGGTACGGCGACCCCTGGCGTATAAGCTAAGGACAAATCTTCTTGCGTGGCACATGGTTTAGATGATTCAACTGATAATTTTCCCGGCTTAGGAAACTCATGATAATCAAGTGCGCGTTTTTTTAGATCGTCCATTTTGTTCACTGCCTTTTTTATTCGGTTTTTAGATGCTTAACACGCATTTACTCGAGCTCATTCATATAGTGATGATTATCCGTAACACAGAAACCATGACGCCACTCCATAGGCTTATCACCATAAGTAAACGACACGCGCTCAATGCTCAGCAATGGTTCATTTGCCTTCAAACCTAATGCCGCAGCCACCTCACCAGAGGCTAAAACGGCTTTGAGGCGCTCTTCTGCTCGTATCATGCGAATGCCAAATTCCGATTCATACATGCTGTACATCGAACCGTTATTTTCTTCCACGCGAGCGCCATTCAGCCCCTTGAATGCGCTGGCAGGAACAACGATATAATCGTAAATCAGCGGTCTGCCTGAGAATGAAAGCAGGCGCTTGATTTCTATGGTTGAAGCGCCCGCTTTAATATCCAGTACCTGCCCGATATGCGCGTTTGCTTTACTTTTACTACAGGAGATAAATTCATTTTGCAGCTCCTCTTTTTGCCCGTCCGCAGAAGTAAGCCTTAAAAATCGCAGCTTTATATTTTCAGCATTATGGGTCGCCACAAACGTACCCTTGCCTTGACGGCGAATCAGTATATTTTCCGTTGCCAGTGCATCGATCGCCTTGCGCACGGTACCTTGACTCACCTTATAACGGCTAGCCAACTCGATTTCACTCGGAATCATTTCACTGGGTCGCCACTCGCCGCCAATTAAGCTTTGTGTAATCAACACTTTAATTTGATCATAAAGCGGCTTGTAGCTAGGCGAGTTGTAATGTTTATCTATCATAGTTTTTACCCTATTTAAGTTAAGTTAAATCTGCCACGTAAACGCTACTTAATGTGAGCCAAACCGCAGATGATGCTTTAACGTTAAATTTCATTAAGCATATTTATATCACGCCTATTTAGAATAGTCTACTGTTTTATATCTTATATAAGACATAAGATATATGTTGACAGTTTTTAATTTCACTCTATATAATCAAGCCATTATTATAAAAATTACCAGCTCACTTAAACTTGGGTCAAAATTAAGTCCATACAACGCCTTAATTACCAAGTTTAAGTGAGCCTATTTCACTAAAAGCAATCGCTCATTTAATTGCTTAAAAGTAGCGTCACTGGCATATAAGAAGTAACGCTAGAATATACTGAAAAACATAAGGTACTGAAATGAATCAATATTTTCGCCCTCGCCGCTCGATGCTGTATGTACCAGGCTGTAATAAGCATTATCTTGAGCGCGCACGCACATTACACGCGGATTCAGTGATTCTGGATTTGGGCGACCCTATACTGATTGAGTGCAAAATCGAATCTCGCAACAACGTCGTGCGCTTTGTGAATGAAGGCGGCTATGGCTCACGTGAAGTCGTAGTACGCGTGAATGACCTTGATTCGGAATGGGGTGCAGATGACATTAAAGCCATCGCAGTGACTAATGTAGATGCAGTGCTGTTCCCTAATATAGAGTCACGTGAAGATGTGCTAGCGGCAATTTCAGTATTAGATGCAGCAGGCGGTAGCCATCTCCCAATTATGGTGATGATAGAAAGCCCGATTGCAGTTCTGAATGCTAAAGGAATCGCCAGTGCGTCTGACCGTATTGTGTGTATCGTCATGGCGACTTCTGACCTGATTTCACAATTACATGCACGGGTTACACATGAACGTTCAGCCATCTTAACGTCACTCTCACTCGTAATATTAGCTGCCCGTGCTTATGGTCATGCAGTGGTAGATGGCATTACCAGCGACTTCAAAAACATGCATTCATTTGAATATGCATGCCGTTTAGGGCGCGATATGGGATTCGATGGCAAATCGCTAGTGCATCCCGCACAGTTAGCTTACAGCAACGATGCTTACACGCCCAAAGCAGCTGAAGTTGCAAGTGCGCGCGAAATTATCGTTGCTTTAAAAGCAGCGAATGCGGCAGGCCAAGGCACGGTGGTAGTGAGCGACAAATTGGTTGAGCACCACCATGTAAAAGCAGCTGAACGTTTATTAAAACTCAGCGACATGATCACGACATTGGAAGAAAACTATGTCTAATACTGTATCAAAAATCCATGCGGGCAATTACTTTGAGGACTTTAGCCTCGATCAAGTGATTCATCACGCCACGCCACGCACCATAGGTGAAGGTGAAGTAGCCCTGCACATTGCACTCACCGGCGCACGGCAAATATTGCATTCTGCCGAGCCTGTGGCCCAATCACTCGGTTATCGTTCGCGCCCAGTGGATGATTTATTAGCCTTTCATATTGCCTTTGGCAAAACCGTGCCTGATATTTCCGTGAATGCAATCGCCAATTTAGGCTATGCCGATGTGCACTTTTTGCATCCTGTTTATATCGGCGATACGCTAAGCACTAGCTCTACTGTCATTGGCCTTAAACAAAATTCTAACGGTAAATCCGGCGTGGTGTATGTGCGCTCAGTGACAACCAATCAATTATTGCAGCCTGTGCTCTCATGGGTGCGTTGGGTGATGGTGCATAAAAATGATCCAACTACGCCAGCGCCAGAAACTGTAGTGCCTAATTTGCCCGATCATGTGCCAGTGAATGAGTTGAGCATACCCAGTTTTCTCAATACGAGAAAATTCGATACTTCTATGACCGGCGGCCAGTATTTATGGGATGACTATACGATAGGTGAACGCATCAATCACCCTGCTGGGATGACGATTAGCGATAGTGACCATACGCTTGCGACCAAACTTTATCAAAATAACGCACGCCTGCATTTTGATGATGTGATGATGAAAAAAACCACTTTTGGCCGTCGGCTAATGTATGGCGGCCATATTATTTCATTATGCCGTGCACTCTCATATGATGGTTTAGAGAACGCATTGACGATTGCCGCCATTAACGCGGGTTCGCATTGCAACCCGACTTATGGCGATGACACCATCTACACTTGGACAGAAGTATTAGACAAATGGACCATTGCCGGCAGGGATGATATCGCTGCGCTGCGTTTGCGTATGGTTGGCGTTAAAAACATACCGGCGGATTCAAT
>JBDSHU010000294.1:0-5110 GCA_039918335.1 Methylotenera sp.
TGCATGGCCATATTGGTCATAAGCTGCGCGCTTTTGATCGTCGCTTAACATTTCATAGGCTTCTTTCGCCTCTTTGAACTGCTCTTCTGATTTTGGATTATCTGGATTGCGATCCGGATGTAGTTTCATCGCCAGTTTGCGATAAGACTTTTTTATTTCCTCTTCAGACGCATCTTTCTTAACGCCTAATACTTCGTAGTAATCTCTTTTGGTAGCCATAGTTTTTGTCAATAATCGGTATAGTTAATTGGCAGTTAATAGCGAAAAGTCGTTAACATCATTTTGGCGATGTTAACGACTATTCATTAAAAACTAAGGGTGATGCTTAGTCTTTTTTTACTTCTTCAAACTCGGCATCCATTACCTCTGCATCCACAGTTTTTTCGCCTTCTTGACTAGGCTGCGCACTCTGCGTATTGGCTTTTGCCTGTTCTTCCGCATAGACTTTTTCACCAAGTTTTTGCGAAGCTTCCATTAAGGCATTAGTTTTAGCTTCAATCGTCTCTTTATCGTCAGATTGCAACACATCTTCTACGTCTTTTATTGCAGTTTCAATCGCAGTTTTTTCAGCTTCGTCTAACTTGTCGCCATGTTCAGCAAGAGATTTTTTCACGCTATGCACCATGCCATCTGCTGCGTTGCGCGCGTCGACCAATTCGCGATATTTCTTGTCTTCATCAGCGTATTTAATCGCATCTTCTTCCATTTGCTGAATTTCAGCTTCTGACAAGCCACTGTTTGCTTTAATGGTAATTTTATTTTCTTTACCAGTCGCTTTATCTTTAGCAGAAACATGCAAGATACCGTTAGCATCAATGTCAAATGTCACTTCAATTTGCGGCATGCCACGTGGTGCTGGTGGAATATCGCTTAAATTGAATTGGCCTAACGATTTATTGGCAGAAGCCATTTCGCGCTCACCTTGCAACACTTGAATCGTCACTGCATTTTGATTGTCATCAGCCGTTGAAAATGTTTGCGATGCCTTAGTAGGTATCGTCGTATTTTTCTTGATGACTTTCGTCATCACGCCACCGAGTGTTTCAATACCTAAACTTAGTGGCGTTACGTCTAATAGCAATACATCTTTAACGTCACCTTTAAGCACGCCACCTTGAATCGCTGCACCAACGGCTACTGCTTCATCAGGGTTTACGTCTTTACGTGGTTCTTTACCAAAGATTTCTTTTACTTTTTCCTGCACTTTTGGCATGCGGCTTTGACCGCCCACTAAAATCACATCAGTAATATCTTCGATTTTAACGCCAGCATCTTTAATCGCAGTACGGCACGGTGCCATTGTGCGTTCAATTAAGTCTTCAACTAAAGACTCTAATTTAGCGCGTGTAATCTTAACGACTAAATGTTTAGGGCCAGTTGCATCTGCAGTGATATACGGCAAGTTCACTTCAGTTTGTGTTGCGCCAGAAAGCTCGATTTTTGCTTTTTCAGCCGCTTCTTTCAAGCGTTGTTTTGCCAATAAGTCATTGCGTAAATCTAGGCCGCCATTTTCTTTTTTGAACTCATCTGCTAAAAAGTCAATTAAACGGTTATCAAAGTCTTCACCGCCCAAGAACGTATCGCCATTTGTACTCAATACTTCAAATTGATGTTCGCCATCAATGTTTGAAATTTCAATAATAGAAACGTCGAATGTACCGCCGCCTAAGTCATACACTGCAATTTTACGGTCACCTTCTTGTTTATCTAAACCAAAGGCTAACGCAGCAGCTGTAGGCTCGTTGATGATACGTTTAACATCCAAACCAGCGATGCGGCCAGCGTCTTTAGTTGCCTGGCGTTGGCTATCGTTAAAGTATGCAGGCACAGTAATCACGGCCTCAGTCACTTCTTCGCCTAAGTAATCTTCAGCTGTTTTCTTCATTTTACGTAATACTTCAGCAGAAATTTGCGGTGGCGCCATTTTTACGCCGCGCACTTCTACCCATGCGTCGCCATTATCTGCTTTAGTAATGGTGTAAGGCATGAGTTGAATGTCTTTTTGCACTTCTTTTTCTTCAAAACGACGGCCAATTAAACGCTTAACTGCATAAAGCGTGTTCTTAGGGTTAGTCACTGCCTGGCGTTTGGCCGGAGCACCCGCTAAAATTTCGCCATCTTCTTGATAAGCGATAATCGAAGGCGTGGTACGTGTACCCTCAGAGTTTTCAATCACACGCGGTTTGCCGCCTTCCATGACTGCAACGCAGGAGTTTGTTGTACCTAAGTCAATACCAATAATCTTTCCCATAATCCTATTCCTTTAACTATTTTTAATTAACTACCGATAATAGAAATGCGCATTTATATATTTACAACTTATTTTTTGCTACATTTATATACAACTCGGTCGTTCTGATTTGATAACCTTGTTTGTAAGATGGTGACTGTTTTTATTAATTCAAGTGTCTGTATTTATCTGTTTTCAGCTTAAATTTAGTCAGTAATTTAATCAGTTTTACTTAGCAACCATCACTAAAGCCGGGCGTAATACGCGGTCGTTCAAGGTATAGCCTTTTTGCAGTACGCTAATAACAGTATTGGGTTCGCCGCTATTTTCCAACATGCTGATGGCCTGATGTTTATTGGGGTCAAACTTTTCACCAACTGGATTGATTTCAGCAATATTGAATTTATCAAATACTGAGCCTAATTGTTTTGCCGTAATTAACACACCGTCTTTATAGCTCTGTACATCGGTTGCTTCAATCAATAAGGCAGCGTCTAAACTATCTTTTACCGCAAGTAATTCATTGGAGAATTTCTCTAAGGCAAATTTACGCGCTTTTTCAATATCATCCATGGCACGGCGACGAATATTTTCACCATCCGCTTTAACGTATAGAACCGCAGCCTTCGCTTCAGCAAGTTCTTTTTCTAGTTCTGCAATGCGCTCTTCTACTGAACCGGCAGCACCATTTTCTAGCTCTAGTTCTACTGAGTCTTCTGCCACTTCTGGTATCTCTAATTCTGGATTTTGATTTTCCTGTTGCATGTGTTTCCCCACTAAACTGTTTTTGAACAAATTGTTTTAATTGAATTGCTTTGTCAGATTGAATAACAATGTTTTAAAAATGGGGATAGCTGGAATGATTTCAAGCCCGCCATATAAAAATTGTTAATTTGATTGGGCTAATTGATGCTTATGTATTTATCGTACTTATTTACCGTATTTGAGTTAAAGCTGAAAGAATTTCATTAACGGCAGGTATTTTGCCAATTCCGCCTAAATTAATAGCTGGAGAAAAATCGCCTGCGAACACGCCCGTTAGATCGGGGTTGGTGTCAGTATAAATTGCAATAGTAGGAATATTCAGTGCTGCCGCAAGGTGTGATAATCCGGTATCAACGCCAATCGCAGCTTGTGATTTACTGATGACCAAGGCCAACTGCGCAATGGATAATTTAGGTAAAACGACTGCATTTTTAAATGCGCAGGCGATTAATTGGGCGCGTTCTAACTCAGCCGTACTTGCCCAAGGTAATAATAGATGGAGTTGCTGGTCAGCGAGCGCCTCACCCAGCTGAATCCATAGATCGGTCGGCCATAGTTTACTATCCCGGCTAGTACCATGCAGGCCAATAATATAAGGCAGATTTAAATCTACGCTATGTACTTCCTGGGGTCCGGCTTGAATTCCATAGTCGGGCAAGCCCAGTGGTATGGGGTAGCCAAAAGTCAGCGCAGCTAAACTACGATTACGTACCACGGCATGCTGTGCACGTGATACTTGATGAGTGGTATTGTAGAAAAAACTAGCGAGCGGTTCGCGAGCGGAGCTTTTGTGATAGCCATGTTTATGGCCTTGACTAAAATAAGTCATTGCGCCACTTTTGAGTAAACCTTGAGTATCTAACACTATGTCGTAAGCTTTTAATGATAACTGTCGTTTTAAAGCGGAGATTTCTTGCCAGGTAGATTTGTCCAGCAATGCCTTGCGCCAGCGGCGAAGATCCACCTTGATGACTTGATTCACCCCTCTATGTAGCTTGGGGATGTCCGCAAAATTAGCTTCTACCAACCAATCGATCTCGATGTCCGGCTGATGCGCGCGAATATCTGCAATAATCGGCAGATTATGAATCACATCACCCAAAGAAGAAGTTTTAACGATAAGCAATTTCGGCATAGGCGTGATTTTCGCATACAATTTAGTTTTTATGACTGAAGCGCGCAATTTTGAAGTTTGCTTTTTTAATCTTTAAGTACTTTCCCTATGGCGGCATGCAGCGAGATATGTTGCGCACAGCCAATGAACTGGTAAAGCGCGGACATACCGTTGAGATTTTTGCAATGTCTTGGCAGGGCGACTTGCCTGATGCGAATACTCCTGATTCAAATATTAAAGTACATGTGACTAAAACAGCAGGGCTGTTTAATTACCAGCGCTACCAGAAATTCATCAGCCAAGCGCAGGAGGCTATTAGAAACGCTGGAGATTTCGATTTCATCTTTGGCTATAACCGCATGGTTGGGTTGGATGCGCACTTTGCTGCAGACCCCTGTTTTATAGAGCGTGCGCATAAACAGCGTAGCTTTTTATATCGATTGCTGCCTAGAGTAAAATGGTTTGCAGAGTGCGAACGCGTGATATTTGCTAAAGAGGCTAATACCGAAGTCTTAATGGTATCTGAAGACGAAAAAGCCCATTTTCAGCATTGGTATCAAACACCTAGTGAGCGTTTTCATTACATTCCGCCTTTTCTTTCTGCCGAACGCTTTAAGTTGCAAGATAAACAGTTGATGCGCCAGCATCTAAGAGATACTTTTAATTTTGGACAAGACGATTTTGTATTCATGTTGACTGGCTCAGGCTTTCACATGAAAGGCTTGGATCGTGCGATTCATGCCATGGCGGCTTTGCCAAAAGAAATGCTGGCTCGTGTGAGACTGCTGGCCGTTGGCCAAGATAACCCCAAGCCGTTTGAAGTCATGGCTAAAAAGTTAGGCGTTGCAAAGAATCTGGTGATTTCAAAAGGGCGCCCCGATACGCCGCAATTGATGCAAGGCGCTGATGTTTGCACGCATCCAGCGTATCGCGAGAATACAGGCTTGGTCATATTGGAAGCACTGGCTTGTGGTGCGCCTATGCTAGTGACAGAAAGTTGC
>JBDSHU010000295.1:0-3196 GCA_039918335.1 Methylotenera sp.
CAGAGGCATAAAGTAAGTCCGTGCCCACAGCAAAGGCTGGCTTGATATGAAAAAATAACACTAAAATTGGCGTCATTAAAGAGCCGCCGCCTACGCCAGTTAAGCCCACTAGTAGTCCGACCAAAAAGCCAGCAAATATATAACCAAATTCCATATGGAGTATTCGTCATTAAACGTTAAATTACGGGAGGTGGCACTATATCAGCAAATAATAAATTATTTTAGAATATGTTATTCTATATTTATTTGATTTAGTTATATAAAAGCACGCTCTTTAAAAGCTGAATCTAGTCGAAGTGAGAATGTAATGAAGCTGCATCAATTACGCTATTTAAATGAAGTCGCACGACAAGGATTGAGTATTACCGCGGCGGCAGATGCTTTATATACTTCTCAGCCCGGGGTAAGTAAGCAAATACAGTTGTTCGAAGATGAATTAGGGTTGCAGGTTTTTCAACGCAACGGAAAACGGCTTACTGGTATCACGGAGCCAGGCGCGCAAATATTAGCATTGGCGGCAAAAGTAATCCGTGACATTGATAATATCAAGCGTGTAGGCGATGAGTTTAGTAACGTAGAAACGGGTACGTTCACCATTGCAACGACGCATACACAGGCACGCTATAAATTACCTGCTGCAGTCAAAGATTTCATGGCGCATTACCCGCAGGTTAAATTAAATATCCACCAGGGAAACCCTATTCAAGTGGCAGAACAAGTGGCTAGTGGCGATGCTGATATTGGTATTGCCACAGAGTCTATCAATAGTTTTGATAGTTTATTATGCCTGCCTTGTTATCAATGGAATCGTTGTGTGGTGGTGCCACACGGGCATCCTTTATTATCGGATGGCGAACTCACGCTTGAAAAGCTAGCAACTTATCCACTTATTACCTATGACTTTGCTTTTACGGGAGGTACATTGGTCTCCAAAATATTCACTGAAGCAGGATTGTCTCCTAACGTGGTGTTAACCGCTATTGATGCAGACGTCATTAAAACTTATGTGACATTAGGGCTAGGCGTAGGGCTGCTTGCAAATATGGCCTATGACCCACAACGTGATGGACATTTGGCCAGGATAGACGTAAGTCACTTATTCCCTGATAGCACGACTTATCTAGGTATTCGTAAGGATGCATTTTTACGGGGTTATATGTATGGCTTCATTGAACTGATTGCACCACATTTTAATCGAAAAGCAGTGAATGCCGCGCTTAAAATCAGTGCATAATAATGCTGTCGATTCGATAGGGCTATTTATGATTAAGCATGGTTTAATTTTAGCTTTATTATTGTTAATGACTGCCTGTAGCAATGTTAAGTCTTCTCCTGACTCCGCACTAACAGGCAAAATCAATGCTGGTATGCCGGCTATTGATGTTGATAGTTCAATATATGAACTACCGGTAAATGAAGGCGTCAGTTATCAAGAAGTAGTTGATAGTTTAAAGTCTCTATCTGAGGGCAAGAACTTTGTGAATCCTGCAAACTTTCCAATTGCAGAACATATCAAAAAGCGTGGGATAGATCCGCAAGGTATTAAAGAGGTGCATAGCTTTTGCAACCTAAGTTTAGGAGCTGATATATTTTTAGATCATCCTGAGTTTCTAGTATTTTCACCTTGCCGCATCGCTATTTATGAAAAGCCTGATGCGAATAAAAAATTGAAATTATTTATTGCATTGGCAAGACCGACTTATGATCTAAAAAGTATTAAACATCCCACACTTCGCGCACAAAAAGCAGCGCAAGAATTAGAAACCACTTTATTAGAAATTTTGGATAAAGCACGAAAAGGCGACCTATAGCATGACTGAACCGATACTAATTGCAAAAAACAATGATATCTCTAGCTTTATCTTGCCGAAAATGGCCAACCGACATGGCTTGATAGCAGGTGCTACGGGAACGGGTAAAACGGTCACACTCCAAACACTGGCTGAAGGTTTTTCTAAGCTAGGGGTGCCGGTGTTCATGGCCGATGTGAAGGGCGATTTAGCCGGGATGTCACAAGCAGGAGGCGGCAACGCTAAAATTGAAGCGCGAGTTCAACAGTTAGCGCTTTCAGAGTTTAGCTACGCAAAATGCCCAGTCACATTTTGGGACGTATTTGGCTTAAAAGGCCACCCGGTGCGCACTACCATTGCTGAAATGGGCCCCTTGTTATTAGGACGCTTGTTGAACTTGAATGATGTGCAAAGTGGTGTTCTCAACGCGATATTCAAGATTGCCGATGACAAAGGCTGGCTGCTGCTAGATCTGAAAGATTTACGCGCCATGATGCAACATGCCTCTGAACATGCGGCAGAATATCAAGCGACCTACGGTAATATCTCTGCAGCCAGTGTGGGTGCTGTGCAGCGCTCGTTGTTGCAGCTAGAAACTGAAGGTGCGGATAAGCTCTTTGGTGAGCCAGCGCTGAATTTAGACGATTTGATACAGACCGATGGGAATGGTCGTGGTGTCGTGAATATTTTAGCCTCAGATAAGTTGTTTAACTCTCCAAGAATCTACGCTACTTTATTGCTATGGCTGCTGTCAGAGTTATTTGAAAAACTACCTGAAGCAGGTGATTTAGAAAAACCAAAACTGGTATTCTTCTTTGATGAAGCGCATTTGTTATTTAATGATGCACCGCAAGCTTTGCTAGACAAAATTGAGCAAGTGGTGCGTTTGATCCGTTCTAAAGGTGTAGGGGTTTATTTCGTCAGCCAGAATCCGCTGGATATACCTGATGTCGTATTAGGTCAATTAGGTAATCGTGTACAGCATGCTTTGCGGGCATTTACGCCACGGGATCAAAAAGCTGTTAAATCAGCGGCTGATACCTTTAGAAGTAACCCTAAAGTGAACGTTGCTGTCGCAATTACTGAGCTTGGTGTAGGTGAAGCGCTCGTATCGTTCTTAGACGAAAAAGGCATTCCAACACCAGTAGAACGTACTTTTGTTTGTCCTCCAGGCAGCCGAATCGGGCCAGCTACCGATGGAGAGCGTATTGATACGATTAAGGCATCAAACGTGTATGGCGTCTATGAGAAGTTGGTAGATCGCGAATCTGCGTATGAAATTTTAAAGAGTCGTGCTGAAGAGAGTGCTACCGAAGCTAAGGAGGATGAAGGTTTTAGCTGGGGCGGCATGTTTGGAGGGGATGGCGGAGATAAGAAAAAGCCGGTCAGTCGTTCTGACGGGGTGT
>JBDSHU010000296.1:0-5878 GCA_039918335.1 Methylotenera sp.
GGCTGTATATTTAACATCAGCAGTCACAGTATTCATTATAAATTCCTTGAATGTGACCAGAGGGGAAAGGCTGGAAGAAAAGACGTATTACAGAAGCAAGTAACGGCTTTTTGTTCACCCAAATCCCGTGTCTGGCACGGTTTAAATTAGGTGAACGCCGTTACAAACTTTGATGAAGTTTGTAAACCGAGCCTGGGGTTTGCATCAAGCAAACCTCGCAACGTTCCTCGGTTAATTTTAGCTATACATTTACTACAGAAGACGCGATTATAATGAAATCATAGAAATTGTCAAAAACAAGATTTAACAATAAACCTTTAACAACGCCATGATTTCATTTAGTTTTTTACTTTATTAGATTCCAGCCGCTGCTTTTAATGCAGCCGCTTTGTCAGTGGCTTCCCAGGTAAATTCTGGCTCATCACGACCAAAATGACCATAAGCAGCCGTTTTAGTATAAATCGGACGTAATAAATCCAACATTTTAACGATGCCTTTTGGACGTAAATCAAAGTGTTCGAGTACTAGTCTTTTTAATAACTCGTCAGACACTTTACCTGTTCCATAAGTTTCCACCATCACGCTGGTAGGCTGTGCCACACCAATGGCGTAACTTACTTGCACCAAACAACGTGACGCTAACCCAGCAGCCACAATATTTTTCGCTACATAACGACCAGCATAGGCGGCACTACGGTCGACTTTCGAAGGATCTTTACCAGAGAATGCGCCGCCGCCATGGGGGGCAGCGCCGCCATAAGTATCTACAATGATTTTACGGCCGGTTAAGCCGCAATCGCCTTGTGGACCGCCAACTACAAAGCGCCCAGTTGGATTGACCAAGAACTTGATATCACCTTTAATGAGTTCTTTCGGCAACATTGGCTTGATAATATCTTCAATCACCGCTTCGCGAATCGTTTCTAAGCTGGTCTCTGGCGAATGTTGGGTAGACACTAGCACTGTATCAATTTTGTACGGTTTGCCATCTACATACTGCACGGTGACCTGCGATTTCGCATCTGGACGCAGCCATGGCAAACGGCCATCTTTACGCAATTGCGCTTGGCGCTCCATCAAACGATGGCTCAGCCAAATCGGCAATGGCATCAATTGTGGTGTTTCATCAACGGCGTAACCAAACATCAAACCTTGGTCGCCCGCACCTTGGTCTAGTGGGTCGTCGTGTGCTCCATCTACCCCTTGCGCAATGTCTGGTGACTGCTTGTCATAAGCAACTAATACGGCGCAACCTTTATAGTCGATACCATATTCTGTGTTGTCATAGCCAATACGTTTAATCGTATCGCGCGCAACTTTAATGTAATCTACATTGGCTGTAGTAGTGATTTCGCCCGCTAACACAACTAAACCAGTATTGGCTAGCGTTTCAGCGGCTACGCGCGCTGTTGGATCTTGGGTTAAAATAGCATCTAAAATACTGTCTGATACTTGATCTGCAAGTTTGTCTGGATGACCTTCAGAAACGGATTCTGAAGTAAATAAATATTCGTTCATGGCCTGCCTTGGAAGAAAATAGTTAGGAAAACGCTTACTAAAGGCTGAAGCAAGCGTCAAAGAGTCGAAATTGTACACGAACTAAAACGTACACCAATAAAATTAAGTGGTTAAAATAGCAAA
The DNA here is from genome assembly GCA_039918335.1 of Methylotenera sp. Classification (GTDB taxonomy): domain Bacteria; phylum Pseudomonadota; class Gammaproteobacteria; order Burkholderiales; family Methylophilaceae; genus Methylotenera. Next base: position 1,642 of record JBDSHU010000296.1, read on the forward strand.
TTACTTTATTTTTAACCTTTACTTTTAAACTCAACATCCAAAAATTGGCTTGCTAACCGTATTAATATGTCAAAAACGCTATTAAAAATAATCGCTATGCTACCTTTACCCATTATTCATGGCTTGGGTATTGTGATTGGCTGGATTTCGTATTGGTCGGACAAGAAGTTTTCACGCAGAGTTCGTAACAATCTGCATAAAAGTAAATTAGCCCACACTTTAAAAGAACATCAGCATTTAGTACGATTGAATGTAAATGAAACTGGTAAAGGCATTTTAGAAACTTTGGCTATTTGGGTAAAATCAGAACGCAGCGTGCTGAAGTGGGTGAAACACTGTAAAGGTTGGCATTATGTTGAAGAGGCCTTAGCTACTAAAAAAGGCATCATTTTTTTAACGCCGCATTTAGGTTGTTATGAAATCACGGCGAGATATTATGCAGCAAAGCATCCGATGACAGTACTGTACCGTCCAGCCCGTAAAAACTGGTTAAGCGGCATTATGGAAGACGGCCGTCAGCGTAGCAAAACCACATTAGCCCCCACTAATTTAAGCGGTGTGCGTAGCTTGCTTAAAACTTTAAAAGCTGGGCAAGCAGTGGGCATATTACCCGACCAGGTACCTGACTTAGGTGATGGCGTATGGGCCACTTATTTTAATGAACCCGCCTACACCATGACCTTGGTTAGTAAATTAGCTGAAGCCACGAATGCTACAGTGCTGCTAGCTTATGGCGAACGCCTACCTTGGGGTCGCGGCTATGTAATTCACATAGAGCCATTGAATACAGGTACCGCACCACAAGACATTAACAATGCGATTGAACACTTAGTACGTAAAAAACCAGAGCAATACTTATGGAGCTATCGCCGTTTTAAGCAGCCGCAGCTATCTAGAGAAAAACGCGCTAAAATTAATGCTGATGCCACACTATAAACACTACATAAAATGACACAAACTATTCGCTTTAGCAAAATGCAAGGTGCAGGTAACGACTTTATGGTGATTGATGCGATCAATCAGCCTATCAATTTAACTGCCGAGCAAATTAAAACCTTAGCACATCGCCAATTTGGTATCGGCTTTGATCAGCTTTTATTGGTCGAAACTTCAAAAATCGCGGATTTTAAGTATCGTATTTTTAATGCCGATGGTAGCGAGGTTGCGCAGTGCGGCAATGGCGCGCGTTGCTTTGTACGTTTTGTTATTGATCAAAACCTGACAGAAAAGTATGAAATTAAAGTGGAAACCGCAAGCGGCATCATCACGCCTAGACTGGAGGAAAATGATTTGGTCACGGTGGACATGGGCGTACCTATTTTTACGCCCAATAAAATTCCGTTTGTTGCTGATGCTTTAGCAAAAACTTATCGACTGGATGTGAATAATCAATCTTTGGAAATTTCTGCACTTTCCATGGGCAATCCTCATGCGGTGCAAATCGTAGAAGATATTGCAACTGCACCAGTAGTCTCACTTGGTAGCCAAATTGAAGTGCATCCGCGCTTTCCTGAGCGAGTGAATGCAGGCTTTATGCAAATAATTAATCAACACCATATCAAATTAAGAGTATTTGAACGCGGCAGCGGTGAAACACTCGCTTGCGGCACAGGCGCTTGTGCGGCTGTAGTCGCTGGTATTCAGTTAGGTAAACTCCAGTCACCTGTAAAAGTATCTGCACGCGGCGGTGAGTTACACATTGCATGGCAAGGCAACAACGCACCAGTAACGATGACTGGCCCGGCGATGACCGTGTTTACTGGAGTAGTAACGCTACCATTAGCAATGTAACAACTATAAGGATTACCATGCACACAGACGATCAAACGCCCAATACCAATACTAAAATCTACGAGATTTCTGCTGATCAAGTCAGTGACTTTCTGCGTAGTCACCCGCATTTTTTCGAAAAACATGCGAGCCTACTCACTGAAATTTATCTGCCTAGCCCACATGGTAATGGTGCAATCTCTCTTGCTGAGCGGCAACAGTTAGCGCAACGCGATAAAATTCGTGTGCTGGAAGTTAAATTGGCCGACCTGATTACATTCGCAGAAGAAAATGATGCAACCAGCGCGAAGGTGCATGATTTAAGTCTCAAACTCATCGCGAGCAATACTTTTAGTGGCCTGCAGCAACTTATTCATGAAAGCATGCAGCAAGATTTTGCAGTGACGCAATCCATATTGCGCATTTGGTTAAAGCCTCACGATAGTTTACTTGCGCAAGAGCCAGCTTTTACTGCAGTAGACGAAACTTTCAGCGACTGGGCCATGGCATTAAGCACACCATTTTGCGGTGCAAAACCTGCGTTTGCTGATAAGTTAGTGGCTGACAACTTACAGTCATTTGCATTTATCCCATTGTTTAAAAAGTCTGATAAACCTGTATTAGGCGTACTGATACTGGGCTCTGACGAGCCGCATCGTTTTAAAGCAAATATGGGCACCATGTACCTGAAACGTATTGGCGAACTTGTGAGTACAGCGCTAGCAACTTATTTGTAAGCTTTTATTTGAAATGAAAATTAGTTAAACCCGCTTTGAATCTCCTTGATGACTATCTTCAGCATTTGACTTTTGAGCGCGGCTTAAGCACGCTGACATGTCAAAGTTATGCAAGAGATATAAAGTTATTGGAATCGTTGGCGGCAAATGAGAGCACCGGCAAAACAAACTTGGAGCTTGTTCAAAATGCCCAGGTTCGGCGTTTTATTGGAACACTGAATAGCCGTGGACTCAGTGGTAAAAGTATCGCGCGTGCCCTTTCAGCCTGGCGTGGCTTTTATCACTATTTGATTCAGCACCATGGTTTTACCCAAAACCCTGTGATGGGGTTACGTGCGCCAAAATCACCCAAGACCTTACCACAAGCACTTTCTGTTGATCAGGCCGTTAAGTTTGTGGATATTAAAGGTGAGGCCTTACTGGAGCAGCGCGACCATGCCATTTTGGAGTTATTTTATTCTTCAGGCTTACGTTTAGCTGAGTTGGTGAACTTAGACATTGATATGCTGGATTTTTCTGAGGGTACAGTGACGGTGACAGGTAAAGGTAATAAAACCCGCATTGTGCCTATGGGCGGTCATGCCATGAATGCGATGCAAACCTGGCTACAACGACGCATTGAAATTAGCATTGCCGATACCAATCCGAAAGCGGTATTTGTCACGAAACAAGGGCGGAGAATCACCCCGCGCGCTGTGCAATACCGCATTAAAGAATGGGCGATCAAGCAAGGCGTTAATATCAATATGCACCCGCATTTGTTGCGTCATAGCTTTGCGTCCCACGTGCTACAATCCAGCCAGGATTTACGGGCAGTGCAAGAAATGTTAGGTCATGCCAACATTAGCACCACGCAGATATACACACATCTTGATTTTCAACATCTTGCCACTATGTACGATAAAGCACATCCACGTGCCAAAAAAAAATAGATACTTACAAAAGCAAACTGCTAAGAACCTTAACTAGTATAAAAAATACATCAATTTGTCATGCAAATAATTCAACATCACCACTAACTGTTAAAAAGGAAATAATCATGGAACATACTTTACCCGCCCTACCTTATGCAAAAAATGCGCTAGTGCCGCACATTTCAGAAGAAACGCTTGATTATCACTATGGCAAGCATCACCAAGCTTACGTGACTAATCTAAACAACCTGATTAAAGGTACCGAGTTCGAGAATTTAAGTTTAGAAGAAATCATCAAAAAATCTTCAGGCGGCATTTATAACAACTCAGCACAAGTTTCAAACCACACATTCTTTTGGAGCAGCATGAAGCCTAATGGCGGCGGCGCTCCTACTGGCGCATTAGCGGATGCGATCAACAAAAAATGGGGCAGTTTCGACGAATTTAAAAAAGCCTTTCAAGCTTCAGCGGTCGGAAATTTTGGCTCTGGCTGGACATGGCTGGTAAAAAAAGCTGATGGCAGCGTAGATATTGTGAACATGGGTGCAGCAGGTACGCCATTAACAACAGCTGACAAAGCATTGTTAACGATTGATGTGTGGGAACATGCGTATTACATTGATTATCGCAACGCACGTCCTAAATTTGTAGAAACGTTTTTGGCTTCGCTAGCCAATTGGGATTTCGCAGAAAAAAATTACGCCTAAGCTTTTTATTAGTTAGTAATTAAGACGCTGCATAAAAAGCCCTTGGAGAAAATCCTTGGGCTTTTTTGTTTCAGTTGCCTGAAATGAAAAGTAAATCCTAAACAGAGTT
>JBDSHU010000297.1:0-7642 GCA_039918335.1 Methylotenera sp.
GGCAACCCTTGCACTGGGTTATGATGTGGACCAGCTTGCTGAAAAAGGCAAGTTAATCCCAGCAGATTGGCAAAAACGTTTGCCGCATAACAGTTCACCATATACTTCCACCATTGTCTTACTAGTGCGCAAAGGCAACCCAAAAGGCATTAAAGACTGGGATGATTTGGTTAAACCAGGTGTTTCTGTGATTACACCTAACCCAAAAACTTCAGGCGGTGCGCGTTGGAATTACTTGGCAGCTTGGGCATTTGCACAGAAAAAATACGGTGGCGACGAAGCTAAAACGAAAGAATTCGTAGGCAAATTACTGAAAAACGTGCCGGTGTTAGATACAGGTGCTCGCGGTTCTACGACCACTTTTGTGGAGCGTGGGATCGGTGACGTATTACTTGCTTGGGAAAATGAAGCGTTTTTAGCGCAAAAAGAGTTAGGTGTAGGCAAGTTTGAAATCGTTATCCCTTCACTTTCTATTTTGGCTGAACCGCCAGTGACTGTAGTGGATAAATTTGCTAAGAAACATGGCACTGAAGTGGTGGCTAAAGCTTACTTAGATTATTTATATACTGAAGAAGGTCAGGAAATCGCCGCCAAGAACTACTATCGTCCTACGTTAGCATCGGTAGCTAAAAAATACGAAAGTCAATTTCCAAAAATTAATCTAGTAAAAATTGATGAAGAGTTCGGCGGTTGGCAAAAAGCACAAAAAACGCATTTTTCTGATGGCGGTACTTTTGACCAAATCTATCAAAAATAATCCGTAAAAATAAAGTTATCAACACAAACGCAGAGCCGGACAAAATCTGGTTCTGCGCTTAATTACAGGAGACTCTTATCATGAGTTCAGTAAACTTACCATCATTAAAGTCTGCCGCTTTAATTGTAGGCGGTGATCAGATTGACGGCATCAAGCAAGTACTTATCAATCATGGGATTCAACACATTCACCATTGGTCTGGCCGAAAAGTTGGCGATAGCAATAAAGTGATTCCGTTTGACACTGAGATTATTGTGCTGATTACCAACTGGATTAGCCATTCCATCACCCATAAAGTGAAAAAAAATGCGATGAAACGGGGCATTAAGGTGATCTATACACCCAATGGAGCTACTGCATTACGCAACCGTTTACAAAGTGCTGATGCAGTTTTATCATCAGACTTGGGTGTAAAGCTGCACTAGCGGCTATTACAACTAAAGCATTTACACTCGGTCTAAATTGCATTCGGCCTTATCGACTAAGGAGATATCATGAGTAATTTACAAGCAAATAATGTAACAGAATCACCCCGCATCCCCAGGATTAACGAAGCGGCTCCCGATTTTGAAGCCAATTCAACCCAAGGCGTTATCAAGCTTTCGGACTTTAAAGGTAAAAAGTGGGTCGTATTATTTGCCCACCCAGCGGACTTTACCCCTGTTTGTACCACTGAGTTTATTGGCTTTGCCAAATATGCTGACGATTTTGCCAAACTGAATGTGCAGTTATTAGGCATATCGGAAGACAGCAATTTCAGCCATCTGGCTTGGATCGCCAATATCAAGGAAAACTTTGGCGTAACCATTCCATTTCCTGTGATTGATGACCGCGCAGGTCAAGTAGCCGCGAAGTTTGGCTTGATTCACCCAGGTGAATCACAAACCGCTACCGTGCGTGCAGTATTTATCATTGATGACCAAGGTCTGATTCGCGCCTTTATTTACTATCCGCTCACCACTGGACGTTCAGTTGAGGAGATCCTGCGTGTAGTTGAGGCATTACAGGTCGCAGACAAATACAAAGTTGCAACACCTGAAGGCTGGAAAAGTGGCGAAAAAGTCATTGTGCCTGCCCCTGCCACTCAAGCAGCAGCGGAAGCACGTGCCGGTGAAGGTTATGAAACTGTGGATTGGTATTTCAGTAAAAAGTCTTTACCTACATCACAAGCCGCAACCAAATAAGCGTTAAATAATTAGCAATTAAAATGGCTTGAAGAACTTCTCCCTCATTCCGGCAAACCTACCAAGGTCGCCGGATTTTTTTTGCATCTTGGTTTGGGGAAATTAAACCTAATTAGGATATTAAACTTAAAAAGCGCTAGGGGTTTTGTGAGAACTCAATCGCAACAGCGCATTCACCAGCACATCGATTTCGGCATAGGTGTTATAAAACGCCAGCGATGGCCTTACTGTTGTTTCTACACCAAAGCGGCGAAGAATAGGTTGCGCACAATGATGGCCTGACCTTACAGCAATACCCTCTTGATTCAACGCCGCACCAACCTCTTCACTCTTATAACCCTCTAAAGCAAAAGACAACACGCTGGCTTTTTCCTTAGCTGTACCAATTAAGCGCAAACCTGGCACTTTGCCCAATGCCGCAGTTGCGTACACCAGCAACGCATGTTCATAACGTGCAATATTATCGATGCCTATGCGCTCTACATATTCAAGCGCTGCACCTAAACCTACCGCATCGGCGATATTGCCCGTACCAGCCTCAAACTTGGCTGGCGCTTCGTGATACACCGTTTTATCAAATGTCACATCTTGAATCATATTGCCGCCGCCTTGCCAGGCGGGCATGTCATTCAATAAAGCAGACTTGGCAAACAGCACGCCGATACCTGTCGGCCCAAACACTTTGTGGCCGGAAAACACGAAAAAGTCTGCATCTAGGCCTTGCACATCTGTACGCATATGTGACACTGATTGTGCGCCATCCAGCAACACTTTAGCCCCTACGCGATGCGCCATTTGTATCATTTCAGCAGCAGGCGTTACTGTACCCAACGCATTAGACACTTGGGTAAATGACACCAACTTAACGCGTGTCGTCAGCAACCTCTGGTATTCGGCCAACAATACCTGGCCGCTATCATCTACTGGTATCACTTTCAATTTTGCGCCAGTTTCCTGGCAAAGTTGCTGCCAAGGAACGATATTGGCATGATGCTCCAAATGAGAAATAACGATTTCGTCGCCCTCACCTAGATGCTTTTTACCGTAAGTTTTGGCGACTAAATTGATTGCTTCAGTGGTACCGCGTACAAACACGATGTTATCTACCGAAGACGCATTGATGAATCGTCTTACAGTCTCACGCGCCTCTTCATAAGCATCTGTAGCCCGCGCAGCCAGCTCATGCGCTGCACGGTGAATATTGGAATTTTCATGTGCATAAAAATATGCCAGCCTGTCAATCACCGCTTGCGGTTTTTGCGTAGTGGCGGCGTTATCAAACCAGATCAGGGGACGACCATTTACCAGCTCACTTAAAATAGGAAAATCCTTGCGCACCAAATTTGCATCAAATGCTGGATGTGCCGATTGCGCCATTGAGCTAGGCGCGACTGCTGAGACATTAAGGGGCGAGTCTTGCAGGAAATAATAACTGCTATTTGGCAGGCCTGATGATGCCGACTTATTGTTAAAAGCCTTTTGGTCTAGCGACTTAACATCAAATCCAGCAAGAATATTATTGATTTCAACTTGCTGGTGGTCATCAAGACCGTTCAATAGATGACTGATTTGTAGCTGATGATCAAAGTTCGGCACATGCTGTAAATAAGCGGCATTCAAATCATTTAATTGGAATGGCGATGATGTGAAGTTGGCAGGCTCTCTTGCATCTGATAACGAAGCAGTAGAAGGAATCTCTAGCCTATTATTAACAGAACTATCTGCAAATGCACCTGCCGGAAAACCTTCCGCATATAACTCATTGGCCATGCGGAATAACTCCGCCACATCTAAATGTCCAGTGTGACTGGCTTCACGACCAATAGCCAAGTCAGCCGCCATACGCGGATGCTCGCCTGGCAAAGAAGCTAGCGTTTTTTCTGGGCTAAAAAGCGCCTCCGGCTCAAAGGAGGACAAATCATGTGCTTTGTCCAAATTAAAGCCGTTCGTTAAATTAACATTATTTGTAGTCATAGTAGTTGCCTACGTCTACATTCTCTAGCACCGCAATCGCATCATCGGTTAGCACAGCCAATGAGCAATAAAGTGAAACCAAGTATGAAGCAATGGCTTTATGGTTAATGCCCATAAATCGTACTGACAAGCCCATGGTTTGCTGGCCAGGCAAGTTTGGCTGATACAGACCCACCACGCCTTGGCGGCTTTCACCCGTGCGGAGCAATAGAATGTTGGTTTTACCTTTCGTCACTCTAAGTTTGTCGCAAGGGATAATCGGCACACCGCGCCAGGTAATGAACTGCGAACCGAATAAAGCTACAGTTGGCGGCGGCACCCCACGGCGCGTGCATTCGCGGCCAAATGCTGCAATGGCTTGTGGATGCGCTAAGAAAAATGCTGGTTCTTTCCAGACTTTTGCTAATAACTCATCTAAGTCATCTGGCGTGGGTGCGCCAGTACGGGATTTCACCTTTTGTGAATCAGCCACATTATGCAATAAACCATATTCTGCATTATTAAGCAGCTCACTTTCCTGACGCTCTTTCACAGTTTCGATGGTCAAGCGCAACTGCTCCTTGATTTGGTTATGCGGGCTGCTGTAAAGGTCAGACACTCGTGTATGCACATCCACCACGGTATTCACGGCATTCAACACATACTTACGACCCCACTCTTCATAGTCTACAAAGGTAGCTGGCAACTCACGCTCATCTTTTGCTGAGCAATCCACCTCGATTGCATTTGGATCTTTAGCCTTGTTAACACGGTAAATACCGGCTTCCACTGGCACCCATTGCAACAAATGCACCAACCAGCGCGGTGTAATGGTGCTGAGCATCGGTACCGTTTTGGTTGCGTTCGCCAGCGTCCGTGCGGCCACATCGCTTAATGCGGTTTGAATCTGATTATTTTCTGCCATATAAATCTCCTAATAAATAATAATGAGCTAATAAATCAATTAGCTGCTGCAGTGCTAAAACTAGTGGGGTTGCGAAGTTTTTTTTGTGGTTTGAGAATGTAGATCTTGAGGGTTAGAACCTTCTGCATTCGGGTTTGCAACTAAAGGGCTTGCCAGCGTTTGCGCCTGCGTGATATTGCTATTGGCCGGCACACTGCGCGTCAGCCATACATTGCCACCAATTGATGACCCAGCGCCAATAGTGATGCGTCCTAAAACCGTTGCACCTGCATAAATCACCACATCATCCTCAACGATGGGGTGACGTGCATGACCTTTAAGCAGATTGCCATCTTCATCAGTAGGAAAGCGTTTTGCGCCTAAGGTAACGGCCTGATAAATGCGTACGTGCCTGCCGATCACAGTAGTCTCGCCAATCACCACACCGGTACCATGATCGATAAAAAAACTATCCGCAATCACGGCACCCGGGTGAATATCAATACCGGTGGCGGAATGGGCAATCTCAGAAATCATACGTGCCACAAGCGGAACACCCAATCCGTGCAACACATGGGCAATGCGATAATGAATCATCGCCCAGACGCCTGGATAGCACACCAGAACCTCGTCCATGCTTCTTGCTGCGGGATCGCCTTCGTATGCAGCTTTAATATCGGTATCTAATAACAAACGGATAGCAGGCAATTGTTTTGTAAATTCACGTACGATTTCTGCAGGCGCTATGTGCGTCAATGGCTGTTCGGCCTTCGGCGTTGGAATTTGGTCAGACTCTCCGCGCGCATCAGCCACGAAATTAAGTTCCAACTTCACTTGAGAGACTAACTCGCGTAAAACTACATCTAAAGTGTGTCCAACAAAATAATCGATCCCTGTATCTTTTAAATCCGGCAGTCCCAAACGATTTGGAAACAACGCCGCACCCAAACCTTCTATAATCGTTTGCAACACTTTACGTGACGGCAACTTAGGCGGTTTGTCACGTCTCTTCCTGTGCTCAAGTGAAGCTAAACGTAAATCGCGTAGCGCCACAACGATTTCGCTGATGCCTAAATCATTAGCTTCCCCAGCATAGCTGTAATGGTCGGTTAGATTTTTTTTCATACATTCAATTTTTACAAAATTATTTTTTGCTTTTATCTGAAATATCCGCCGCAAAAAAACAAAAAAGCCAGCGGTCTTTTCGACACACTGGCTTCCGGTTATCCGGTCAGCACATGCTAACTATGGTTTATGCAATGACTAATCTGGTAATGAGGTAATTTTGACTTTTATTTAAGTTAACGAATTAGTTTGAATATACACCACACAAAAGACTAGCCGCAAGCGATTAATCAGTTATTTTATACAAACTTATATATTACTTTTAATTGTAAATATATTATTTATTATTCTTTTAAATTATTTAAATTGGTGCGTAAAGTGCGTCTATTCAAAATCATTTAACAAAGATAAATATGTTCAAAAAAATATTGTTAGCCGGTGTATTCCTTTCTACTACTGCACTTTTATCTACTAATGCCGTAGCAGATAGCAGCTTACTCAACGTTTCATATGATGTAACCCGTGAATTTTATAAAGACTTTAATCCTGCCTTTGTAAAATCCTGGAAAGAAAAAACAGGTGAGACCGTTACCATTAATCAATCCCACGGCGGCTCTAGCAAGCAAGCACGTTCAGTAGTAGATGGCTTGGAAGCCGATATTATCAGCATGAATCAAGCGCCTGATATTGATATTCTTTACGAGCGCGGCAAGTTAATCCCTAAAGACTGGCAAAAACGTTTGCCTAATGCAAGCTCACCTACCTCATCGACCATCGTATTTTTGGTACGCCAAGGCAACCCAAAACATATTAAGGATTGGGATGACCTAGTAAAACCCGGCACTGCTGTAGTGATTCCAAACCCTAAAACTTCAGGTAATGGCAAATACAGCTATTTAGCTGCCTGGGGTTATGTACTTAAAAAAGGCGGCGACCAGACCCAGGCTAAAGATTTTGTGAGTAAACTCTTTAAAAATGTCCCAGTTTTAGATACCGGTGGACGTGGTGCAACCACTACTTTTGCGCAGCGAGATATTGGCGACGTATTATTGACGTTTGAAAATGAAGTGAACTTGATCAACAAGGAACTAGGTAACAAATTTGATGTGGTGTATCCATCCTCTAGCATTTTGGCTGAGAACCCAATCGCACTGGTGGATAAATTTGTAGATAAGCATCACACCCGAACAGTTGCGCAAGCCTATGCTGACTTTCACTATTCAGAAACAGGACAAGAAATCGCTGCTAAGCATTATTTAAGACCTAGCTTGGCCAGCGTTGCTGCAAAGCATAAAGCAGATTTCAAACAGATCGATTTGTTTAATGTGGAAGCTGTATTTGGTGGCTGGACAAAAGCGCAAAAAACGCACTTTGCAGATGGCGGTACTTTTGATTCAATTTACACCAAATAAATATAAAGCATATATATATAAATGAAAGGATACAAAAATGGCAGAACCTAAAATTACAAACTTAAAAATTACCGCTACCCATGTAGAGCAGCTCAGGTTACAGCTAAAAGAATCATTATTTTTAGATTTAGACGAGTATGGTTTGGCAGAACAATCTACCGGTGAATTTAACAGCACTTTCTTGGGCGTACAACTTAACAGTGCTTTTCAGCCAATTTATGACAGCATAGCGGGAGATTTATTTGGTCATGAGGCCTTATTAAGACCATCTCTAGGCGGTGAGCTACCCAGCACTTCTGAGTTTGCTTATAGCTACGCTGAACAGTCTGGTAAATTAGTGCAATTTGACCGTGTAAGCCGCGCATTG
>JBDSHU010000298.1:0-6688 GCA_039918335.1 Methylotenera sp.
TGTGCAAAATTGGCTATTGAATGATGTGCAACCAATTGCACTTTTGCGCCATGTTGCGCGGCGATAATCGCTGCACAACCGCCTACTGGTCCAGTGGCACCGAATACACTCAATGTTTTACCCACCAGACTTTCATTAAATTTCTGATGCAGATGAAATTCAAGCTTGGCGACCATCGCCGCTGCCGTTGTAAATGCCCCTGACGGATCCGCAAAAATAGAACATGCGAATGGCGCAAACATCGCCTTTTTTGAAGCATCCAACATTTGCATGGCAAGGTTAATATCGCGCCCGCCTATAAAAATCGCTTCTCGTTTAACACCAGATGGACTGCGCGAAAAAATCGCATCCTGAGTCAAGCCCGCCACTTCTGGCAAGGTCACATTGGTATAAGGCATGATCTTTTCGAACCCTGCGTCATACGCCATATTCACATCAAACGGACTAGCGTTTTTAGCCGCTGTGATGAGATGCAAAATACTTATTTTTTCCATAGTTTTGTCTTTAATTAATATCCAAAGATTTTAATTGTTAAGTCTCTTGATTAATACCTAACAATCTCAGCGCCTTGATTGCGCCCGCTACAAATCATCCAAGCCAGTGCGCTATCAGTAAAAGTCGCTTTAAGCTGTTGCAAATGGTTTTCAGCTTCTGCTGTATTTTCAAATACAGCAAAACCCGTCGGGCCCCAAGAACTTTGTCCAAAACAAGCCACGCCGATTGCTTCCAAATGTTGTAACACGGCACCCACACGCTTACTCGCATAACGACCGCCTTGTGCAGGTGCAAAGTAATCGCCCACATGCGCTTGCAGCGCTTGAATACTTTGACCAAACGCTGGTAGATCCTGTTCCACTAAAGCAGGCATTGCTTGCATCAGCACATGACGGCATAAATGGGCAGCTAAATTCTCAGAAAAAATGGGCAATTTACTAAATGCTACCAATTCTTCTTCGCCATGAATGCCTGGCTGACTATTATCCAAAATCAATAAAATGCGCCAATGCTCAGGAAAGTCATAACGCACCAGTAAAGGCGGTGCGCCTGAATTACTGATGTCAATATTTGCATTGCTGACAACTCGGCCACCATCAATGAGTACCCCGCCCTGATCAAAAGCGGCGATACCAATACCAGAACGCCCACCGCGGCCTGTTAGATGTGCAATTTGTGCTGTATTCAAATTTAATTGATATAAATTATTCACTGCAGCACCTATCGCCAAGGCTAACTGTGTACCGGAGCCCAACCCTGCGTGTTCAGGAATATGCTGTTTGATATTCAGGTTAATGCTACCGTTAAGATTAAGCTTAGTCATGAACTGTTGGATGATATTTGAAGCGCGTGTCGATGACGCGCCGGTTACTTGCAAAGTCTCAGTGATACTTGCTGTTAACTCGAGACTTGGCGCGGTAAGACTTAAGCCTATGCTGCCAAATTTTCGCCCTAGCCCACCATGCAAATCAAAAAATCCCATATGCAAACGACCCGTGCTTTGCACGCTCACCATGGTCTCTGTCGAGATCGGCATTAACTTTTGTTGCTGACCTGCTATGCTCTCAGCTGTTATATTTTCTATTGGCTGTGTCATATCCCAATCATTTTCTTAGCATCATGTTTAATATATATTATAAACACTATGTTTAATAGTAAGAACAATATTTAACATTGATTAAACTATATTAATTCGCGTGAATCATTTTGTCATGCTAGCAAGCGTTTGATTCAATGTCATATTAGCAGGCTAACATTATTATTATTTAAAAGTGCAGATTTTAAGGTGACAGCACCCGCATATTTAGGCAAAATAACTACATACTAAAAAAAACCAGATAATTTGTCATCCGCATAAAATCCATCCTGCATCCCTCGTTAGCTACAAGATAGCAAACAATCGTTGCACGATGCTTATGTAGACTCAAAATTGAGAAATTTAATCACTTGTTTGAACATCAAGGAAATATATGTCAGTCCACGTTATTCCATTTGAAAATCTACGCAATATAGACGTTCCTTCAGTTGGCGGTAAAAATGCCTCTTTAGGTGAAATGATTTCTCAACTTTCGGCAAAAGGTGTACGTGTGCCTACTGGTTTTGCAACTACAGCTGATGCCTATCGCGAATTTTTAGCGCAAAACGGTTTAGATGTCAAAATTAACGCAGCACTTGATACCTTAAACGTAGACGACACCCAAGCGCTTGCCATCTGCGGCAAGCAAGTTCGCGAATGGATTATGGAAGCACCATTCCCAGAAGCACTGAATAAAGCTATTGCGGAAAACTATGCAATCTTAACGGCTAAATCTGGCAACGGCGCTACCTTCGCGGTACGTTCATCTGCTACTGCAGAAGACTTGCCTGATGCTTCTTTTGCAGGCCAGCAAGAATCCTTTTTGAACATCCAAGGTTTAGATAACATTTTGCACGCCATTAAGGAAGTATTCGCTTCTTTATACAACGACCGTGCTATTTCATACCGCGTACACAAAGGCTTTGTACACGCGGATGTTGCGTTATCAGCAGGCGTGCAACAAATGGTACGCAGTGACATCGGCTGTGCGGGCGTGATGTTTACCATTGATACTGAATCAGGTTTTAAAGATGTCGTGTTTATTACCTCATCTTATGGTTTGGGCGAAACAGTAGTACAAGGCGCTGTAAATCCTGACGAGTTTTATGTACATAAACCATTATTAGCACAAGGCAAACCAGCCATCGTACGCCGCACGATGGGTTCCAAGCTCATTAAAATGGTGTTTTCTGATGCAACGCGCGCCGGTAAAAGTACCCATACCATCGAAGTAGACGCGGCGGATAGCGACCGTTACTCACTCTCAAATGAAGATATTCTAGAATTAGCACGTTATGCCATGACCATTGAGGCGCACTACGGCTGTCCTATGGATATTGAGTGGGGTAAAAACGGCGTTGATAACAAGCTGTATATCCTGCAAGCGCGTCCAGAGACTGTAAAGTCTCAAGAGGCTGCAAACAATATTACTGAAACATTCAAACTTAATAAACATCAAGCAAAACCGTTAGTAGTCGGTCGTGCGGTCACGCAAAAAGTCGGCGTAGGCCCTGTTAGAATCGTTTTAGATCCAGCAGATATGCACTTGGTACAACCAGGTGATGTATTAGTAGCGGATATGACAGACCCTAACTGGGAACCTGTGATGAAACGCGCAAGTGCGTTAGTGACTAACCGTGGTGGCCGTACTTGCCATGCGGCGATTATTGCGCGTGAATTAGGTATTCCTGCGATTGTAGGTTCAGTCAACGCAACAGATATTCTGCGTGAAGGCGAAATCGTTACCGTATCATGTGCTGAAGGCGAGTCCGGCTTTGTATATCACGGTGCACTTGACTTTGAAGTGAGTACGCAAGCTACCGCTACACTTTCAACCGCACCTTGTAAAATCATGATGAACGTGGGCAACCCTGACATGGCATTTGGTTTTGCAAAAATACCGAATGACGGCGTCGGTTTAGCGCGTTTAGAGTTTGTCATTAACAATATGGTGGGCATACATCCTAAAGCCATTTTGAATTTTGATGCGATGCCAACCGCGATTAAAGCCACGATTAAAAACCGTGCACGTGGCTATGCCAGTCCTAAACAGTTTTATATCGATAAAGTGGCTGAAGGCGTTGCTACCATCGCAGCGGCTTTCTATCCAAAACCAGTGATTGTACGTACCTCAGACTTCAAGTCTAACGAGTACAAAAAATTAGTGGGCGGCGATATTTACGAGCCAGACGAAGAAAACCCAATGATCGGTTTCCGCGGTGCGGCACGTTACATGGCCGAAGACTTTAAAGAGTGCTTCGCGATGGAATGTACCGCCATGAAAAAAGTACGTGATGAAATGGGCTTAACTAATGTTGAGTTAATGTTACCTTTCGTACGTACTTTAGATGAAGCCAAAGCGGTCACAGAAATCATGGCAGCCAATGGCCTCAAACGTGGCGTCAACGGCTTACGTCTTATCATGATGTGCGAAATTCCATCTAACGCCTTGTTAGCTGAACAATTCCTACATTACTTTGATGGCTTCTCAATTGGCTCTAACGATTTAACCCAGCTCACATTGGGTATGGATAGAGACTCAGGTATTTTAGCGGAGGGCTTTGATGAGCGTAACGATGCGGTGAAAGTACTGTTGAAAATGGCAATCAATACCTGTAACCGTTTAGGTAAATATGTGGGTATTTGCGGTCAGGGCCCATCGGATCATCCAGACTTTGCTGAATGGTTAGTCGCTGAAGGCATACAGTCTGTTTCGTTGAATCCAGATACTGTGGTCGCGACATGGCAGCGCCTTACTAAAAAATAGTGATCCATAAATAGTGGCCAGAAATAGAAAATCATGACTGAATAATAGGTAACACATCATGCTACATCGTACCGTATTCTTCATTTCAGACAGCACCGGTATTACTGCGGGCGCCTTAGGTAAACTGCTGGAGCATTTTCCGAGCACTAACTTTACCCAAGTGCGTTTGCCGTTTACCGACACACTGGAGAAAATTCAGTTAGCTCAAGAAGCTATTTTTAACGCCACTAAGCAAGACGGCGAACGGCCCGTAGTGATTATGTCATTAGGTAACATAGAGTTACGTAATACCTTAAAACAAGCTAACGCCTACTACATTGACCTTTTCACTGCGTTTATTGATCCATTAGGCTTAGAGCTTGATCAAAAGCCACTCACGGGCTCAGGTATTGCACATAGCATTATGGGCAGTAGTTACCATGACCGAATGGAAGCAATCAACTACACTTTAAACCATGATGACGGCATGACTAACTCGGGCTTTGAAGAAGCTCAGGTTATTTTGATTGGTGTGTCACGCTGCGGGAAAACGCCTACAAGCATTTATTTAGCGATGCAATTTGGTGTTAAAGCGGCTAATTACCCCTTGATTCCAGAAGACTTTGAGCGTGGTACCTTGCCTGCAGTGTTGCATAAACATTTGGATAAAATATTTGGCCTAACCATTAAAGCAGAACGTTTACATTCAGTACGTAGTGAGCGCAGGCCCGATAGCTTTTATGCTTCATTAGACAATTGTCGTAAAGAAATTGCCACGGCAGAAAGCTTAATGCGCAATTCTTCAATTACGTGGGCAGATTCAACCAGCCGCTCTATTGAAGAGTTGTCAGCGATTATTTTGCAAAAAATACGACAACCTAAAAAATAAATTGACATGACTAATAATAAAAAAGGCGCTTGAAGCGCCTTTTTTTAATTTACTCCAAACCAAGTTTAATTCTATTCAAAATTTCTGCTGAGTCTGGTTTAACATCACTGCTAAAAGCATATACATTTTTACCGCCTGGCAAAATCACGTACTTATAAAAATTCCACATGGGTGCTTGACCAGTTTTTGCACTCAATTGCTTATAGAGAGGATTAGCATTAGCGCCTGTGACCGAGCTTTTAGTGATCATCGGGAATTTAACCGAATAAGTTTGCTTACAAAAATCACCGATTTGTTTATCGTTACCTGGTTCTTGCTTAAAGTCATTTGAAGGGAAACCTACGACCAACAAGCCTTTGTCTTTATATTTGCTGTACAAGCTTTCCAAAGCATCAAACTGTGGGGTAAAGCCACATTTACTGGCAGTATTTACCACTAAAATAGGTTTGTCTTGATAATCACACAAGTTAAGTTTACCCCCCTGCAATGTGACTAACTTGTGGTTGTAAAGCTCAGAGCAAGCAGCATTCGCCATGTGTGATGCCCCCAACAAAAAAACTGACAGAAACAATTGCTTCATTTTTACTCTCTAAAAAATACCAGATAAAGAACAACTTTTAAACCGATTTAACTATATTCATTAAATCTGACTAACGATTCTTGTAATCGTTCGTGAATTGCTTTGTATAAATTATTGAGCGTGAACACCAAACTAATCATAAAAACTCAGGCGATAAAAGTTACGGTAGGGGGTGATTGCAAGTTATTTTGCATAGTTAATGGTATGGATTAATTGGGTTGGCTTGTTTTTTGCTATTTTAATATTATTGAAAAAGAATCTAATTGGCAATAAAACAATCTGAAATAATCTATTGGTCAATATTAACAAACTTAGCCGCAAAATTATGGAATAATGCCTGCCTTTTAGTTAATAGCCTTTACAGATTATTAATACTTTATCAATCATTACCAGAGGGAAGTTATTTTGAAATTAGGTTTTATCGTTTTCGCATCAGCAGTATCATTTTCTGCAACATCTTACGCCTACGAATGCAACACAGTGATGGGTGGCTGCCCAGCTGACACATCACAAGCCACTTCTACACATATGAGATCTGATACTGGCGTTAAAGTAGTACATCAACCAAAAGTTGTTCCTGGCAAAACTGCTGTTACTCCAACTGCTACCACTCAAAATAAATTAGAAAGCAAAAAGAGTAATGGTCAAGGTTTGATGCAAACACTCAATAAGAACATTCTGAAATAAAACTAATTCAATGCTTAGCAACAGTCGTTAAAAATCTAACGACTGTTGTAATGTCTCAATCCCATGTTAACAACATCACCAACATTTAATACGCCACCAGTAACAATTCGAGCATTCACACCGCCATGCCCTCGCATGGCATTGTAGCCGCCCTCACCTAGTAACTCCTCCATACGTGAGCAAGGTGCACAAATACCTGTAATTTCAAGCAGCACT
>JBDSHU010000299.1:0-3708 GCA_039918335.1 Methylotenera sp.
CCCGTACCCACCCAAGACGCCGCTTGCTCTGCTAGCCCGCCGGCTTTGAATTTTTCAATAACGCCACTTAAACCGCCGTTT
Organism: Methylotenera sp.; assembly: GCA_039918335.1. GTDB lineage: Bacteria > Pseudomonadota > Gammaproteobacteria > Burkholderiales > Methylophilaceae > Methylotenera. The sequence goes on from JBDSHU010000299.1 coordinate 82, forward strand.
TGGTTAAACATTTCCATCGCAACTAGCGCCATATTACCTTGATCGCCACCTAATTTACCCATTACCGCATCAGCTACACTATCAAATAAACCCATTTTATTCTCCAGAATTTGAATATTAAACTCATTCACTATGCATAGATTAGTGCAACACATCATTATTTACAAGGGCGACTAACATAAATTTACATTAGATAAATGAGGAACCATTCATGAAATTTGCTCAACTGATTTGAGCACTAAAACAAATGGTAAAGATGATTGTTAATGGTTTGGACACCGACCCACTTGCTATATCGTTAATGAGTATGGCACTACGATTAAATCGCTCATTCATGAAGAGTTTGGTGACGGTATTATGAGTGCGATTGATTTTTCGATGGACATACAACGCGAAGCTAATCCGAACGGTGACCGTGTGAAAATTGTGTTGAATGGTTTTTTTTGTGTATAAAACGTATTAAGAAAACGTGTAATTTTGAAATTTGAGATTGTGAACATGCTGTAATTGCATGTTCACAATATTTTGGGATTCTAAAAGCTTCTTTAGAATTTCTCTTCTGGCCTCAAATAACGCCATTGACCCACAGGTAGCTTACCTAAATTGATGCTGCCAATCCTAACCCGTTTTAAGCCCACTACATGTAGCCCGACCATTTCACACATGCGGCGAATTTGACGTTTTTTGCCTTCGCGTAGTGCAAATCTCAGCTGATCTTCATTTTGCCAGCTTACTTTGGCAGGCTTGAGTTTTTCACCATCTAAACTTAAGCCAAAGTTCAGTAGCTTCAGGTTTGCTTCGGTTAGAGTACCTTCAACACGCACCAAGTATTCTTTTTCTACGTCAGAATTTTCACCAATTAAATGTCGTGCGATACGGCCATCCTGAGTGAGCACTAGCATACCTGTAGAGTCAATATCTAAGCGCCCCGCAGGTGCCAAGCCGTTTAAAAATCTACGTTCGAACTCTTTGGGATGATGGGTATGTAACGTTGGGTCATCCTCCCACTGGTTGTCAGGGTGCACCAAAACAATTGCAGGTTGATAGCCGTCCTCAGCTTGCCCACTCACATAGCCCACTGGTTTATGCAAAATAATCGTGACAGTTTCGGATTGAACTTCATGCGCGTAACTGCTGATAATAATTTCCGCATCGGGATGAATGCGCGTGCCTAAGGTATCAATGATCACGCCATCGACCATTACCCAACCATTCCCTATCCATTCGTCCGCCTCGCGGCGTGAACAAATGCCACGTTCCGCCATGACTTTAGAAAGGCGCGGTGATTCCACATTTACCGGTGAAGATTTATAGGCTGCTTTGGCTGCAGCACCGTATTGAGGTGTAGAAATCGCATCATAACCGTCCCGTACCTTGCCGCCACGGCGTGGTGCTTGCCGATATTGCGGCTCCTCTTTACTTGCTTTTGGTGAAGTGCGCGTATCAATACCTGCTGGTCTGGCTTGTCTTTCAGAAGGGCGCTCAGTCTGTCTGTACTCTGAGCGCCTTCCTTCAGTCGCCTCAGTAGACGCGTTATCCCCGCCCTCATCACCATGCAACTTACCGTCATATCGATGGTTACGTTGCCCAGCTTTATTCACAGGGTTTGGCGTAGCGCTGGGCGCATGCTCTTTTTTTGTTGGCAGAGATTTTTCACTTTTAGGCATGACTGCTTTTTGTGGCGTAACAGTACGGTCACGCTTTGCAGAATCTGCGCGACGCACAGGTGCTTTGCTGGCAGTTGGAGTGTCGCTAGGTTTTTTGGTAATTTTAAGGGTGGTCAAAATAGTCTGCAGTTGTTTAATTTATAAGGCTATTTTAACAAAATAATGCAGTAAGTTTTTATTTATTAAATGCAAACTTTTTTCATTGATTACTTCAAATTTGACTGCTAATGTTCTCTATGAGTGTATTTTATAGTTCATCGTGTCACGTGAACGTGAAATAAAGATAATTTAGTAAGAGTTTTTTTAAGGCATGTGCGCTACCTATCATCTAGATAATTGAGTCCATCAAATGAGCGAAGAAAAATCACAAGAGCAAGTTGAATATGAGGAAAGACTTCGCCGTAGACTAAAAATTCTACAAGAGCAACTTGAAGCAGGCAAAATAAAAATTGCTGAAGGATTGGATGTAGGGAAAAGCTTAATGGCTATACGATATGAGCCTGATGGTGAAGTAGATCTTGACACAGTAGATAGCCTAGTTAGATCAATGGCTCTTGCTATTACAGCAATTCATGACCGAGAAGAGTTGAAAAAAGAAGCTTCCTTAAGCGAAATACAGAATTTGTATTTTAAATTTATTGAAGATAGTTTCGGCGAGTTTTATAAAACTATGCAAAAACGCAAAATGACACCTCATCATGCTGGCATGGCAGCAAAAAATAGTGATGAATCAATTAAAGAAATTACGAAAAACCTTGATGAATTTTTGAGCGTAGTAACTAAATTTTGGGATGCGGTTGGAGAGCTTGCACACATTCATGCAGAAGATATGCATGGCAATGTAAAGGGTGTATTCGGGGGAGATCTCTTTCCAACACATAACGAAAATATAGCGTCAAAGTGCGGTATATACACTGACACTTTAATCCTTCCTGATCCATTTCTAAGGTCAAAGCATATATTCGAGCACTATAGCCCTGCAGATAAGGCTTACTATCTAATGAAACATGCTATGAATGTACTGCAATACAAAGATCTCGCATGTGCAGAGGTGAAAATTCCCATAGTTATAATTCTTCCTGATTTGGCAGCCTTGCAACAAGATGAACGGGACTTTTTCCACGATCTTGGCAAAGAAGACACTCTAGTTCATTCAGCTAAGTTATTTGGTCGTCAGTTTGAGTCTTTTGAGGAGCTGATAGATTTCTGCCATTCGTTAGATACCATCGAAAGAGCTATAGCTGAAATCGCAGATGGTAGCAGAGTGCTTTTTGATACTGAATGGGAAAGTGACACTGCATCTCAAATTGAGAAAGCCATGAAAAGCAAAGAAATGAAACCTTTTGGTGAAGTGACACCAGGTGAAGTACTAGCATCACAAGCTCTAGGTCGAATGTCAGTGAGTAATGAATTACTCGTTAAATCACGGAGATTAAATGGTACCCCAATAATTGAGGCTCCTACATCTTGGCAATACCTAGTTTGGAAGATGGAATATGATGCTGATAGAGCTGAGTCTACATTTAACTCTAAAAACCTTCATGTTATAAAAGGGTTAGGTGATCTAGCTAACGCTGATATGCAGTGGTTAGGTAATATTCCGCCTGCGGCACTTATAGAACTTAGAAAAGTAGGTGCAATGGATGAAATTCGAAATATGTTAGGCAATGGCATCAATGAGTTAATCGAAACAAATCCAAATAACTTCCACCGAAGTCGAGATCATATTTTTGAAAATATAAACAATGCGTTCAGTCAACATCAAAAAAATATAAATGAACTGAGTGGCAAAAAATGGAAATTTGCTGGTAAAGATATTGGTAGCTGGCTTGTAGTTGGATCTATTGATGTTGCTGCTGCTTTAATAGGCACGCCTGTTTGGGGAATGGCAACTTTATTAGCAAATCAAGTAGCAGATGTTCCGAAGCTTAAAGATATTCCTAAATCTATTCGAGATCTT
>JBDSHU010000300.1:0-3759 GCA_039918335.1 Methylotenera sp.
CCAGCGCCATGCTGAGCCTCACTCATCGCGAGGTCTAGCATGGCAGTGACAGCAAATCTTCCTTTGGTAGTGAGTTTCATGCGTTATGTAGCACCTAAATAATTAACTAAATTTTATAATACCTTACAACTTTAGTCAACTATTAAGCAGGTTTAGTTCCCACGATTAAAACCAGAATAAATGCCTTGCTTCATGCATTAACATTCGATAAGTATTCACATTTTATTAAGTGAATCAGAGTTTATTTAGTTAAGCTGTGTTTAATATTAAAAGCTTCGGCCACTTCAGCATCGCTGCCAGAGTCCGCACCTAACGCCTGTAATTGCAACGTAAGCGCTGCTAATTTGGCATCTTGTATTGCACTATGGTCTTGCAATAGTTGCAGTGCTTTTGCCATTGCCTCTGGATTAAACTGGTCGTTATCGTTGCTCACAGCATATGCGGTAAAGCCTGTACTTTTAGATTCAGCCGCTTTTGCATCTTTGGCAGATTTTTCTTCTTCTAAAATACGTGCGGGAATGCCCACGGCCGTTGCATTGGCTGGCACGTCTTTTACTACCACGGCGTTAGAGCCGATTTTAGCACCAGCGCCTACAGTAATTGGCCCTAACACTTTGGCACCAGCACCAATGACTACGCCACTTTCCAGTGTGGGGTGACGTTTACCTTTATTCCATGAAGTACCGCCTAGTGTTACGCCGTGATACAGCGTGCAATCGTCGCCAATCACTGCTGTTTCACCAATCACTACACCCATGCCGTGATCAATAAATACACGGCGGCCAATCGTCGCCCCAGGGTGGATTTCAATGCCCGTCAGCCAGCGACCTATATGTGAATTAAAGCGTGCAAACCAATAAAAATGCTGCTGCCATAGCCAGTGTGATAAACGATGCATGAGTAGTGCATGTACGCCAGGGTAGGTGGTGAGTACCTCCCAGTGTGTTCTGGCGGCAGGATCGCGCTGAAAAACAATGGAGATATCTTCTTTAATGTGATTAAACATATAGTCTTTAAATACTTAGTATTTGTCGTGTTTTCTCGGGGTTACAGTCAATGTCAGTATGCCACGTAACAGGTTCACTTCTTCTTTTTCTAGCCGGATTCTTGCATAAATACGCCGCATACGCTCCATCAATTTCTTTGGCGCAGCCGGGTTTAAGTAACCAATATGCAACAAGGTTTCTTCCAGATGCGTATAAAAACCTTCTAAGCTATCAATTGTTGCGAGCTCATTAGTAATATTGGGGGTGATTTGCGCGTCTTCAAGACTGGCAGCTTCTAATACAGCCATTCTGAGCTCATAGCACATGATTTGCACGGCAGCGGCTAAGTTTAGCGACGTGTATACCGGATTAGCAGGAATCATGGCCAGCATTTGGCAATGATCAAGCTCTGCGTTAGATAAACCGCTCATTTCAGTGCCAAATACCAAGGCAACAGGTTGTGAGGCTGCGATTTCTATTGCTTTGTTTGCTGCGGTGCGCACATTCACTAACTCATGCGAAAGGCTGCGTTTACGCGCACTTAAACCAATCGCATAGGCGCAGCCAGTAAGGGCTTCTGCTAAAGTTTCGATCACAATCGCATTTTCCAGTAAGTCTGCCGCACCTGTAGATAACGCTGTAGCATGTGCATCTGGAAAGCTATCTGGCTTAACTAAGTATAAGTGCTGCAAGCCCATGGTTTTCATGGCGCGCGCAGCCGAGCCTATATTACCAGGATGGCTGGTTTGGCAAAGAATCACACGAAAATTCTGTAGCGTGCGCAAATTTGTAGAATCTAATTCTGATGTCATATGTTCAAGTGCCTAAAACTTAAAGTTAATTTTTGAGAAAATCAAATTTTCACAATCAAATTTTGAAGTGTAGGCAATAACCGTTAAAATGCTATTTTATCAGTTCTTTAACACGGCCTTGATTTAGTTTTTATATGCAGATTGTATTTTCAATGGTTTTGCATGTAGTTTTTTCATGTGTTAAATGACCGAACACTTATTAGATTCGAGAAAATATGCATCCTATGCTATCAAACGCAGTGAAAGCTGCTCGCCGCGCCGGCAACATTATTACACGTGCTTCTGAGGACATTGGCTCACTCAAAATTCAAACTAAAACCTATAATGACTTTGTTACTGAAGTAGATAAAGCCGCAGAACATGCCATTATCGATACATTAAAAGAGTTATATCCAACGCATGGTTTCTTGGGTGAAGAAAGCGGTGAATCTAATATTGATGCGGATTTTATCTGGATCATTGACCCGCTTGATGGTACGACCAACTTCCTGCATGGCTTGCCACAATATTGTATTTCTATCGCATTGCAAGAACGCGGTGTGTTGACGCATGCGGTCGTGTACGACCCAAATAAAAACGATTTATTCACTGCAACCAAAGGTCGCGGCGCATTTTTGAATGACAAACGCATTCGTGTGACGCAACGCACCAAGTTGCAAGATGCTTTAGTAGGAACAGGTTTCCCTTTCCGCGATTTTACGCATCTAGATACTTATTTAGATATGTTAAAAGACATGATTAAAAAAACTACGGGGATTCGTCGCCCAGGTTCTGCTGCGCTTGATTTAGCTTACGTGGCCGCGGGCTGGTATGACGGCTTCTGGGAAATTGGCTTGTCAACATGGGATATTGCTGCGGGTGGTTTAATCGTGCAGGAAGCCGGTGGGATTGTCGGTGATTTTGAAGGTAATGAATCTTGGCTGAAAACAGGGAATATCGTGGCGGCTAACCCAAAAATATTCTCTCAGATGCTGCAAACCCTGAGTCCGCATTTGACTGATGACCTTAAAACGCCAAAGTGATTTAAGGTGGTTTTAAGAGGTATATAAATGTTTTTATCTTAAGTAATTGCCTGCCTGATAGACGGGCAGTTTGAAAAGTGCAAATAAATGATAGAACATGTGTTTGAGCAATATGCAATTGATGCTTCTAAAGCAAGCGTTAAACTAGGGGATGCTTCTAAAGATGATGCCAGAAGTTTGGCAAGCCATCGTGCCCCGCATTTAATTGCAGATTTAATTACACAAATCAGGCCGCCCAAGCCCCAGCAAGTCGACGCAGCTGTGAAAGCTATTCATGCACTTTGTTATGTGCTGAATAGTGATCCCGAAAAAGCCCGCGTGCTGCGCGAAGCGATACTGGTGTTGTTAAGCGAACACAAGCCCATTTCTTTATTTCTATTGGCGCGCCATTCAGTATTTACCGGCTTTTTTACTGAAATGCGACGCCGTATCGCCCATAAATTCTTACCCGAAGCAATTGATAGCACTTATTTAATTGATTTATTCGCACTCTTTTTTACTAAAGAAAGTGATGAAGTTTGGGTTTTAGCCGTGCCCGATTCCGTTTGGGAAGAACTTATTGTTGCCATACGATTTGAAGATGCCCCGGTTGAATTAACCGAGCCTTGTCGTCAAAACTTATTGGCAGCGACCCAAGTGCTTTCATATCGGATTGCAGCGTTAGGTTTAGAGCCAGAGTTATTACGCAATCATCCCGAGCTGGAGCAACATACTTCCCCGTTCATCACGCAACAAGTAGAGTTGGCAGAGTTTTTAGCATCACCAGATTCTGGCACGAATGATTTTAACTCTATAAGTAATGACGCTGATATCAAGCATATTTTGGTCATGCTTGACCAGTGTAGCGCCATCATTACCAAGATTCGCCGCAACAGCCTGCAAACGGGCACAAGTATTCACCTTACTTATTTGCTGCAACGCATGGCGCAGCAAATCGCG
>JBDSHU010000301.1:0-2815 GCA_039918335.1 Methylotenera sp.
AAAGTACTATTAATTAGACTATAAAGAAAAATATCCATGAGTAAATTTACTACCGAACGCGTATTAAGCGTTCATCACTGGAACGATACCCTATTCAGTTTCAAAACGACCCGCGACCCTGGCTTACGTTTTGAAAATGGCCAGTTCGTGATGATTGGACTTGAAGTAGATGGACGCTCTTTGTTGCGTGCCTATAGTATTGCCAGCCCTAATTATGAAGAACATTTAGAATTTTTTAGTATTAAAGTGCCAAATGGCCCACTCACTTCACACTTGCAGCATTTAAAAATAGGCGATGACATATTAGTGGGGCGTAAATCAACGGGTACGCTAATAACGCATGATTTAAAACCAGCTAAAAATCTTTACTTTTTATCTACCGGCACAGGCTTGGCGCCTTTTATCAGCTTAATTCAAGACATTGAAGTGTATGACCGCTTTGAAAAAGTCGTGCTGATTCATGGTGTTCGTCATGTGAATGAATTAGCTTACACGGACTTTATCGAAAAAGAACTGCCCAATAATGAATTTTTTGGCGAGCAAGTACGTGAGAAATTAATTTATTATCCTACCGTTACGCGAGAGCCATTCCGTAATCAAGGTCGCTTGACTGACCTCATCGAATCAGGAAAGTTATTTGACGATATAGGTTTACCTCCATTAAGCCCGGAAAATGACAGAGCTATGATATGTGGTAGCCCGCAAATGCTGGCAGATACATCCGCATTGCTAGATGCGAGAGGCTTTAAGGTGTCAAATCGCATCGGTGAACCAGGCGACTATGTGATAGAACGCGCATTTGTTCAAAAATAAAAGATTCAGGCTGGAAATTAACAAATATTTGCAGCCTGATTTGTAATAGAAATTTCTGCCCTGCATTACGAGGATTTTTATCAATCCTTATCTATAAAAACTATTCTTAACATATTTTTTTTAATATTTTCTCAAAGTTAATGCTCATACAATATTGCAAGATATTGGCAAATTCCACTAGACTGTAATCTCAACAGAATATATTGCATTAGAAATGGTTTTATTCAGTAGGTTTCTTACCACAATAAACCCGGAAATTCATGCCCATCAACCCTCCAAAAATAACGTCAGCAGCTAAAGCCGTTACTTTCCCGACCAGCAACATGCTGGCTTTAATGTTGGCAGGTCTAGCCATGCTAGGTCCGTTTTCAGTAGATACTTACCTGCCTGCATTTCCAAATATAGAAGTGTCCTTGGGTGCAAGTTTGATAGAAGTACAGCAGACTTTGACTGCCTATATGTTTTCCTTTGCCTTCATGATTCTATGGCATGGCTCCCTCTCCGATGCATTCGGCAGGCGCAATATCATACTGGTTTCACTTGCAGTATTTGCTATTGCAACCCTCGGTTGTGCTGCATCGCATAGTGTTGAATATTTATGGGCTTTTCGAATGTTACAGGGCTTATCTGCAGGTGCAGGAGTAGTGGTAGGTAGAGCCATCATCCGCGATGTGTATTCAGATGTTCTGGCGGCGCGACTATTGTCACTGGTGACCATGATATTTTCTATCGCGCCTGCTATTGCACCTATTTTCGGAGGCTGGATAGTTAAATTTTATGACTGGCGCACTATTTTTCTGACATTGTTTGTCTATACTAGTTTGTTGCTATGGTACTGCTACAAAAAATTACCAGAAACATTACCCCAAGCAAAACGCACACCTTTCAATCCAAATTTCCTAGCGTTTAGTTACAAGCAGATATTTCGCTCACCCATATTCCAGCTTAAGGCTGGTGCGATTGCTTTTAATTTTGCAGGCTTGTTTCTTTATGTAGCAGCCGCCCCGGTTTTTATTACAAAACATCTAGGATTAGGTCCCGACCAATTTGCATGGCAATTCATTCCAGCCGTTAGCGGCATCTTTCTAGGTGCGCTAGCAGCTAACCGTCTTGCTGGCAAAATATCTATTTCTAAACTGATGTTCATAGGCTACTTTCTGTTAATTGGAGCCGCGCTGATGAATGTTATTTATCATATGTTTTACCCACCTGCCATTCCTTGGTCCGTCATTCCATTATTTTTTTATACGTTAGGCATGTCACTTATTGCACCAACCTTAACCTTGTTAGTAATGGACTTATTTCCTCTTATTCGAGGAACCGTGGCATCCTGCCAATCGTTCACCCAAACCATGCTAGGTGCAGTGGTTGCCGGGCTAATTGCACCGTTTTTAGTTCATTCCGTGCTTTGGTTAGCTGCGGGACAACTTGCGTTTGCAGTGATAGGACTATGCTTATGGATAGGTGGGCGCCATTACCACTTTAAGAAATTAAACCAAGCATCCAAAATAAAAATTGCCGCAACCTCAGACTTTTAAATTAATAGACAACAAAAAATCATATACCGTGAGAGATATGGCTTTCCTTGATTGATAAGTTGTATTAAGAGTTTATAAAATGCTGTAGCTATTTCTAAAATAGTTTTACAGTTGTGAATTAGAAATAAATTTCCCTGTCTCTTCCTTCAGAGTTTTATCAGCAGTTTACAAACCATGTAAACCGATTATGATTTACCGCGTTAATAATCTAAATTAAATGTTTTTCATAAAGGAGAAACTCATGAAAAAGATTCAGTTTGGATTGATCGCTTTATTGCTGGGGATCGGTGTTTCCACCAGTGCAATTGCACATGACTCAATAGGCTTTAGCTTAAATATTGGGACTCCGTATTTTTATGATCCACCAGCCGTATATTATGCACCTCCACCAGTTGTATATTACGAGCCTAGATTTATTTATCGAGAGCGTTACACCCCAAATGTTTACTACTACCCTAATAGTT
>JBDSHU010000302.1:0-7298 GCA_039918335.1 Methylotenera sp.
CTGCTTAAAACAGCAATTTCTCGCTTAAGTTTATCTGCTCGTGCTTACCATCGCATTCTGAAAGTGGCGCGGACTATTGCCGATTTAGCAGGTGAAGACGCGATTCAACCTGTGCATATTGCAGAAGCCGTGCAATATCGTCGTTACGATAAAACCGCTTAGTATTAGAAAGTGAAGCAAATGTCTGTAAGAAAAATATCTCTAAAAACGCTGGCTCTAGAAAAAATCACTGGCTATCCTTCAGCCTGGCTGTTGCTGGTGCATTTGGTTAGCATCGTCCTGCATCCCGCTTTAGAAGTAGTCAAATTTAACCAGGCAATATTTAGCTGCTTTAATGTAGCGGCGCTGACATTGGCTGTTTGGGTGGTGAATCGTAGCCCAGCTATTAACTGGGTGGCGTGGGTATTGGCTGTTCCAGCCGTGACATTAACGATCATGTACGTAGTGAATGAAAATACACAGTATTTACTATGGGCGCAAATTCTAGAAAGTATCATGTATCTTTACACCGCCATTGGCTTGGTGATGTACATGTTTAATGACGACATCATCACCCGCGATGAGCTGTTTGCCGCCGCTAACACATTCACCGTGTTAGCTTGGGGTTTTGCGCTGGCCTATTCTGTTTGCCAGCAAATTTACCCTGGCAGCATTACGGGTATTGTTAATCCCGATCAACCGCGCACTTGGGTGGAGCTGATATTTTTAAGTTTTTCTATACTTTCTAGTACAGGGTATGGTGATGTGATGCTGGTCCATCCAATCGCCAAAGTGATAGGCACATTCCAAATGTTTATCGGTTTAATGTATATGGCACTTATCGTCTCGCGCCTCGTTACGCTCACGTCACCAATACGTAGAGATTAGCATGATAAAATGACGCCTATATTTTATGCAGCCAGAATAATTCGTCGAAAGAACTAAATGCCAGACTCCCATACCCTTCCCCTAGACATGCCTTCTACTGAGCAGCGATTGCGTGCGTTATTAGCACAACGCATCCTAATTTTAGATGGCGCAATGGGAACGATGATTCAGCAATACAAGCTGACAGAGGCCGATTACCGAGGCACACGATTTGCTGATTTTGCCGCGCCTGCAGGTCAACGCGAATTGTTTGTTAAGGGCAATAACGAACTGCTGACCCTTACACAGCCGCAAGTCATTTCAGAGATTCATGAAAAGTATCTAGCCGCTGGTGCAGATATTATTGAAACTAATACATTTGGCGCCACTACCGTTGCGCAAGACGATTACCACATGGGGCATCTTGCGTATGAGATGAACGTAGAAGCGGCTAAATTAGCTAAAACGGCTTGCCTAAAATACAGCACATCGGATAAACCGCGGTTTGTGGCCGGCGCTTTAGGCCCTACTCCAAAAACGGCTAGCATCTCACCCGATGTAAACGACCCCGCCGCGCGTAATGTGAGTTTTGACCAGTTAGTAGGCGCTTACTTAGAGCAAACGCGAGGTTTAGTCGATGGCGGTGCCGATATTTTAATGGTGGAAACCATTTTTGATACGCTCAACTGTAAGGCAGCCTTATTCGCGATTGATACATACTTCGCCGAAACGCACACGCGTTTGCCAATCATGTTATCGGGCACAGTGACTGATGCTTCAGGTCGTATTTTGTCAGGCCAAACTGTGACCGCATTCTGGAATTCAGTCCGTCATGCTAAACCCTTAACCATCGGGCTAAACTGTGCCTTGGGTGCAACATTAATGCGCCCATACGTAGATGAGCTCTCAACAATTGCCGATACCTTCGTGTGTATTTATCCCAATGCGGGATTGCCCAACCCAATGTCTGACACCGGCTTTGATGAAACGCCAGACGTGACGTCTAGCCTGCTCAAAGAATTCGCGGAAAGTGGCTTTTTAAATATGGCGGGCGGTTGCTGCGGCACTACGCCAGACCACATTCATGCGATTTACAATGAGATTAAAAATCTGCCGCCACGCAGGGTGCCATTACTGCCGCGCACAATGAAACTTGCCGGTTTAGAGCCATTCATCATTGATGACGAATCGCTCTTTGTCAACGTGGGAGAACGCACCAATGTCACCGGCTCAAAAGCCTTTGCACGGCTAATTATTAACGAGCAATATGATGAAGCCTTGACGGTAGCGCGCCAACAGGTAGAAAACGGTGCACAAGTGATTGATATCAACATGGATGAAGGCATGCTGGATGCCATCAAAGCCATGACACATTTCCTGAACTTAATCGCTTCTGAGCCGGATATCGCGCGCGTGCCGATTATGATTGACTCAAGTAAATGGTCGGTGATTGAAGCAGGTTTGAAGTGTGTGCAAGGCAAAGCCATTGTCAATTCGATTTCGATGAAAGAAGGCGAAGAAGCATTTATTCACCATGCGACTTTATGTAAACGTTACGGTGCCGCCATTATCGTGATGGCGTTTGATGAAAAGGGCCAGGCCGATACTTTTGAACGCAAGATTGAAATCTGCAAACGTGCCTACGATTTATTGGTGGAAAAAGTTGAGTTTGCACCAGAAGACATTATTTTTGACCCAAACATCTTTGCCATTGCCACTGGTATTGAAGAGCACAATAATTACGCGGTAGATTTTATTAATGCCACCCGTTGGATCAAAGAGAATCTACCTTACGCCAAGATTTCAGGCGGTGTTTCGAATGTAAGTTTCAGTTTCAGGGGTAACGACCCTGCGCGTGAAGCAATTCATACCGTGTTTCTTTACCACGCGATTAAAGCTGGTATGACCATGGGTATTGTCAATGCGGGCATGATGGGGGTGTACGATGATCTAGCCCCTGAACTAATAGAACGTGTTGAAGATGTGGTATTAAATCGAGTTGTGGATGAAAACAACCCGTTAGCTGCCACAGAACGCATGATTGAAATTGCCAGCACGCTGGTGGCAGGCGGCAAAAAAGAAGCTGCAACGCTGGAATGGCGCGGTACGGCTGATGCGCCGATGCCTGTGGAAAAGCGTTTAAGTCACGCCATGGTGCATGGCATTACTGAGTTTATCGTGGAAGATACCGAAGAAGCCCGTGCTGCAGTTGAGGCCAAAGGCGGCAGACCGATTCATGTGATTGAAGGTCCGCTGATGGATGGCATGAATGTCGTAGGTGACTTGTTTGGACAAGGTAAGATGTTTTTGCCGCAGGTAGTGAAATCCGCCCGCGTGATGAAATCCGCAGTGGCACATTTAATCCCGTTTATTGAAGCTGAAAAAGCTGCCGATGAAAAGCGTACAGGTATCGTCGCCAAGCCTAAGGGTAAAATGGTGATTGCTACGGTGAAAGGCGATGTACATGATATCGGCAAAAATATTGTATCCGTAGTGTTGCAATGTAATAACTTTGAAGTGGTGAACATGGGCGTCATGGTGCCTGCTTCTGAGATTCTTGCCATGGCTAAAGCTGAAAATGCTGACATTATCGGTTTGTCAGGCTTGATTACACCTTCGCTTGAAGAGATGGCACATATTGCAAAAGAAATGCAGCGCGATCCCTATTTCAAAGGCTTAAAAATGCCTTTGTTAATCGGCGGCGCTACTACTTCACGCGCGCATACCGCTGTAAAAATCGCCCCGCATTATGATGGGCCGATTATTTACGTGGCAGATGCTTCACGGTCGGTCTCAGTCATGCAGTCGCTACTCACGTTGGAAACTCGTGATGCTTATATTGCAGAAGTCGCCATTGATTACGAAAAAGCGCGTACGCAACATGCCAATAAAAAAGGCACGCCGATGCTCACCATTGCACAAGCACGGGCTAATAAAGCCAAACTTTCATTTGCAGGTGCAAATGCACCGGTAAAACCTAAATTTATTGGTCGGCGTGAAATTAAAAATACAGATTTAAGCATCATCGCCCAGTACATTGATTGGACACCATTCTTCCAAACATGGGATTTAGCAGGTTTTTACCCCGCCATTTTGAAAGACGAAGTAGTAGGGGATGCAGCGACCAAGTTATTTGCCGAAGCACAAACGATGCTGAAGAAAATCATTGATGGCCGTTGGTTAACTGCCAATGGCGTAGTGGCGCTGCTGCCTGCCAATATGGTGAATGACGATGATATTGAAATTTACACGGATGAAACGCGTAATCAATTAGCATTTACTTATTATGGTATGCGTCAACAAACGGTCAAGCCTGTCATTAATGGCGTACCCCGCCCTAACCAGTGTTTAGCAGATTTCATCGCACCTAAAGGTACCGCAGATTATATTGGCATGTTTGCCGTTACCGCTGGTTTAGGGATTGAAAAGCACGTGAAAAGATTCGAGGATGCGCATGATGATTACAGCAGTATCATGTTAAAAGCCCTTGCCGATAGGCTGGCTGAAGCCTTTGCAGAATATATGCACGAACGTGTTCGACTAGACTTCTGGGGTTATGCCGCAGCTGAAAGCTTGAGTAAAGAAGCGCTCATCAAAGAGAAATATCAGGGTATTCGCCCTGCGCCAGGTTACCCCGCTTGCCCTGACCATACGGTAAAACCCGATATGTTTAAGGTGCTGCAAGCTGAGGCGATAGATATGCAGCTTACAGAATCTTTTGCCATGAGTCCGGGTGCTGCTGTTTCTGGCTTTTATTTTGCACATGCCGATTCTAAATATTTTAGTGTGGATAAAATTGGTGAAGATCAGTTGGTTGAGATGGCTAATCGCCGTGGATTAACTAAAGAGTATCTAGAGAGATGGCTCTCGCCTAATTTATCTTAATATTAGCTTTAAGACGTATACATAAAATAAAAAGTGCTTATAAACTATGTATTTGCTAAAATTAGTTAACTTAACACTTTAGTTTAATATGCATATTCATATCTTAGGTATTTGCGGTACGTTCATGGGTGGCATCGCCGCGCTTGCTAAAGCTGAAGGTCATCAAGTCACTGGTTGCGACAGCAATGTGTATCCGCCCATGAGCACACAGCTCGAAGCGCAAGGTATCGAGCTTATTGAAGGATTTGACCCGTCGCAAACTTCACTTAATCCAGACATTTACGTTATAGGTAATGTGGTGTCGCGTGGTAACCCGTTGATGGAAGAAATTCTTAACCGTGGCTTACCTTATATTTCGGGGCCACAATGGTTAGCAGAAAATGTGCTGCAAGGCAGATGGGTGCTAGCTGTTGCAGGTACACATGGCAAAACCACCACTTCTTCCATGTTGGCTTGGATATTAGAATATGCGGGTTTAGCACCTGGGTTTCTGATTGGTGGTGTGCCGCAAAACTTTGATGTATCTGCACGATTGCCGCAAGTACCAGCTTTAGCGAAAAGCAAACAAGACAACAAGAGCATTTCACCATTCTTCGTGATTGAAGCCGATGAATACGACACAGCGTTTTTTGATAAACGCTCGAAGTTCGTCCACTATCGTCCGCGCACTGCTGTCTTGAATAATCTAGAGTTTGACCATGCTGATATATTTGACGATTTAGCCGCAATTGAAAAGCAGTTCCATCACTTGGTAAGAACCGTTCCGCAGAATGGTCTGATTGTGAGTAACGGCAAAGAAACGAGCTTGAAAAGAGTGATTGATAAAGGCTGTTGGAGCAGCGTAGAACAATTTGGCACGGACGCTGACTGGCAGGCGACAAATGAAGAGGGTAATGGTAGTTTTGATGTGATGTTCGCAGGTAAATTACAAGGCCGCGTACTGTGGGATTTGCTCGGTGAGCATAACCGCATGAATGCCTTGGCAAGTATTGCAGCTGCCCGTCATGTTGGCGTCAGCGTTGAGGTCAGCATTGAGGCTTTAGGCGAATTCAAAAATGTAAAACGTCGCATGGAGGTACGCGGTGTTGAGAATGGTGTAACTGTTTATGATGATTTCGCACATCATCCAACAGCCATTACCACTACCGTTGCAGGCCTGCGCAGTAAAGTTGGCAAAGCACGTATATTAGCGGTATTGGAGCCACGTTCTAATACGATGAAGCTTGGGGTGATGAAAAATGCATTGCCCGAAAGCTTAAAAGACGCAGATTTAGTCTTTTGTTATGGCGCAAATTTAGGTTGGGATGCCACTGAAGCCCTTGCGCCAATTAAAACCAAAGCTAAAGTGTATGAGGATTTAACGGAAATGGTCGTTGCTATAACTCAAGCAGCCCAATCTGGCGACCAAGTACTGGTGATGAGTAATGGTGGGTTTGGCGGTGTGCATCAAAAAGTTCTTGATGCGTTAAAAAATAAGTCAGAAGCAGAGTTGAGGCATGGCTAAAGCACTCGATCAGACAGGGGCGCAAATGCTTGCTTCTGTAAGCAATAAGCATAAAACAATGAGTTTGATGGGTATTGCGATTTGGGTATCGATATTGGTGCATGCAGCAGTATTAAGTATTCAATTTGAACCTGAGTTGAAAAGATTTAAAGATAACCTGCCAGTATTGGAAGTGTTTCTGGTGAATGCTAAAACTAGCACTAAGCCGGATAATGCTGAGGTGTTTGCACAAGCGAATTTAGACCGAGGCGGCAATACTGAGCAAAACCGCAAAATGAAAACGGCCTTGCCGGCGATTAAGCAGCAACAGGCTGAATTTACGGTTAAGCCTGTCGCGCAGGTGAAAAAAGGTGCAAAGTCCGCAAACCAAACAGCAGATGTTACAAAGGAAGAAAAGCGTGTTGCGGAGCTTGAAAAACAAGCGCAGGAGTTAATGACGCAAATTCAATCAAGTAAGCAGGTAGAATCAAAAGCGCAGCAAAAAGCAGCGGCTAATGAGTCAGCGGCAGGCAACCAGGAAACGCCTAATAAAAAACTCGACCTTAGTGATATTACAGCTGCTGCACTAGAGATGGACAAGCTTGAAGCTTTAATTTCTAAGCAGCAAGATCAGTATCAGAAACGACCTAAAAGAAAATTCGTTGGCGCTAGAGCTAAAGAGTATCGCTATGCACTTTATGTAGATGCGTGGCGTCAAAAGGTAGAAAAAGTGGGTAATCTTAATTATCCTGAGGCGGCTAAAGATTTAAAGCTTTATGGGCAATTGCAAATGACGGTCTCTGTCAATGCCGATGGTACTATCGAGAACGTAGCAATCAATCGAAGCTCCGGTCACAAAGTCTTGGATGAAGCGGCAAAGCATATTGTCGAGTTGGCAGCACCTTATGCACATTTTCCAGAAGATGTGCGTAAGGAAACGGATATTCTGAGTATTACACGTACTTGGACGTTTACTAAAGAAGACAGTTTGGCTACTGAATAACATCAGAATTTATTGAAAATTATCAAGCGATTATAATGACCAATCACTTTGAACATCATGTGTTTTTTTGCCTCAATCAAC
>JBDSHU010000303.1:0-2570 GCA_039918335.1 Methylotenera sp.
ATGTTTTTTGTAGCGACTGCAGCGAGGGACGGGCGTGTAAATTTGTCACCCAAAGGCTTGGATACGTTTCGGGTGATTAGCAGTAACCAAATTGCTTGGTTGAATGTAACAGGCAGCGGCAATGAAACTGCCGCGCATTTACTTGAAAACTCCAGAATGACCATTATGTTTTGTGCGTTTGAAGGAAAACCCTTGATATTAAGGCTTTATGGCGAAGCCAAAGCTTATTATGAACGTGACGCTGTATGGAAAGAATATGCGTCCCAATTTGAGTTGCCTCCAGGTGTACGGCAGATTTTTGTGTTAGATGTGGATTTAGTGCAAACATCATGTGGCATGGCTGTGCCTTTACTTGAATATCAAGGGCAACGAAATGAACTTATGGAGTGGGCAAAAGCCAAGGGTGAAGCAGGGGTTAAGCAATATTGGCAAGAGAAAAACCAATGGAGTATAGATCAAAAACCCACAGGAATATTTGAGTAAGCCTTTAATCAATGTTTCAGTACCAAATAAAAAAAGCCCCAATATTTGGGGCTTTAAACAGTAAAGAAAAAACTATAAAGGTTTATCTAAACTACCCATTGCTTTAGGGTATGTCACTACACCCCATGGTAATTTTTTGTCTTCAATTTGTTTGGTGACTTCCAGTTTTTCAGCATCAATCACAAATACCGCATCTGACTTGCCACACGCTAACAAAATCTCTTTATCATCTGGTGTAAATGTAAAGTGCCAGCAGCGATTACCCGTTGGAATATCTTTAATTTTTGCATAGGTTTTGGCATCAAATACTTCCAGGGTTTTGGCTTTGTTAGCCGCTACAAAAATACGCTCGCCTTTACGGTCAAAAGAAATACCATACGGTGTAGCGCCTGTATCTACAGTGCGTAAGACTTTAAAGTTTTTATTCATCACCATAAATTTATTGCCGTACTCTAATGTGACAATATAAGTTTTACCGTCTGGAGATACTTTAACGCCACGTGGCCTGTCACCATATTTGTGGGTTTTGATGGTTTTAAGCAGTTTGCCTGTTTTCATACTGTGCACAGTAACAGTGTTATCCGCTTCATTTGTGATGACCAATTGTTTACCATCCGCGCTAAATTCAACACCTTCTGTTTCGGGGCCACCAATAATCTCACGTACTTTTTTACCTAATTTCAAATCAATGATACCGATACGCGCTGGCTCTTCGTCATCATCTTCCGCTTCAGCAGCTGCGGCTTTCGCTTCGACAGAACCTGCCGCTGGAGGAGGGCCGCCTTTTGAGCTTGGCTCATAAGAAACAAAAGCAAAATTTCCCTTAATACGCACAAATTCAGGATTTTTACCTACTGGTACTTGGTTAACCACTTGATTTGTTGCGGTGTCGATAATAGAGACGCTGCCATTTTCACGGGTTGCCACTACCAAAAACTTACCATCATCAGTTACGGCCAAGCCACGAGGACCTTCTGCTTTCACGTCAATATTACTGGTTGAGGTGAGTGTATTTAAATCAATGACAGATACACCGCCATCTTGATTAGAGACATACGCTTTGCCTCGATCAGCGGCGTTAGCGTTTAAGCTTAAAGTCATACCGACTGCTAGTGCCATTACCAAGTGCGTTAAATTCATACTTTTTTTCTCCTTAAGGTCAATCTACGTTGTTCGTTCTATAGGGCACACTAAACAAGCTTAGGTTCAATCTCATAAACGTTTAGTACATGTATATCGGTTGACTCGTTAACTAATTTATATAAAACAGCAAGAATCGTTCTCAATATTTAAATGATTTAAAACAGTGGGTTATATTTTACGGTGCGGTTTTTGGTTATATATAGCCACCAACTTGGCTGTATATAACCAAAACGGTATTCAGGCAATGATGTATAGCAGACTTAACCCAAAAACAATTGATAGGCAGGATTGTTCGTTTCATCCCAATGTGGGTAACCTAGATTATCTAAAAACGCCTTAAAAGCAGCTGTATCAGCTGGTGGTACTTGCATGCCTACTAGCACGCGGCCAAAATCTGCGCCATGGTTGCGATAGTGGAACAAACTAATATTCCAATCATGCCCCATCGTATCTAAAAAGTTCATCAATGCGCCTGGTTTTTCAGGGAATTCAAACCTAAATACCATTTCATGCTCAGCCTGTGGCGCATGACCACCAACCAAATGACGTAAATGCAGCTTAGCCACTTCATTATCGGTTAAATCAAGAGTCGGTAAGTTGTGGGCTTGAAGCGCGTGCACTAAGTTAGCAGACTCCACTGGGTCAGCAATGGCCACGCCTACAAATATATGTGCATTTTTTGGGTCAGAATAGCGATAGTTAAACTCGGTGATATTGCGGTGGCCCAGCAAACGGCAGAATTTTTTAAAAGCCCCTGGCTGTTCTGGAATCGTCACTGCCAACACAGCTTCGCGCTTTTCGCCGATTTCCGCACGCTCTGCAATAAAACGCAAACGGTCAAAGTTCATGTTCGCGCCTGACGCAATGCCTATAAGAGTTTCACCATTTAAATTATTGCGTTTTGCATACTCTTTAAGACCTGCAGTAGCCAAAGCACCGGCAGG
>JBDSHU010000304.1:0-4542 GCA_039918335.1 Methylotenera sp.
GTAGAAGTCAAGGCTGGCAAGATGGTTGTGGATTTGCCAGATAGTACCTTGGATTTGATTGAATACGATAAAGACGATTACATCTATTATCAAGTTCAAGATCCAAATCATCATGTGATGATAGGAGAGGATAAATTAACACCACCTAAAGTGATGCCCAGTGCTGGACGGCATGTGTATTACGATGCGGAATTTAATAATAAGCTGCTGCGTTTAGTGGCTTTTAGTTTGCCGATCGCTGGCGTAAGCCCACAAGGTAATGCCACTATACTCATCGGTGAAACCACCACCAAACGTGACATCATGGCGCATGACATTATTGCCATCATGCTTATCCCACAAATTTTATTGATTATTCTGGTTACTTTTTTGGTTAACTTAGGCATTAAACGCGGGCTTATTTCATTAGAAAAGTTAAAGGATTTAATTTCAAGACGTTTACCTACAGACACGCATCCATTAGCCGAACATGATGCTCCGCAGGAGTTACAGCCTTTGTTACATGCGATGAATGATTTACTTATAAAAGAAAAAAGTGCCGTTGATGAACGCCGTCATTTTTTAGCCAATGCTGCGCATCAACTGAAAACGCCTTTAGCGGGACTTAAAATTCAGGCAGAAGCAGCGCTACGAGAAAATGATTTGGATAGTGTGCAGCATGCACTGCAACAAATAAGTGCTGGTAGTGATAACTTAGGTAGGCTGGCAAATCAGTTGTTAAGCTTAGCGCGTGCTGAGCCTGAGCCTAACTATACGCTGACATTTGCACCTGTGGATTTAGTGGTGCTGGTGAATGAAGTCACTGCAGAATGGGTGCCAAAAGCATTAGAAAATCACATAGATTTGGGTGTAAATTGCACGTTGCAAACACTGGTCATTAGCGGTAATGAGGTATTGCTGCAGGAGTTACTGAGTAATTTAATTGATAACGCGATCCGCTATAACCCAGAAAACCATAAACAAGCACACACCAAAGTCACCGTTAGCCTTAACTTAAAAGGCAATGAAGCCGTTTTGGCTGTGCAAGATGACGGTTTGGGCATTGCATTACATGAGCAGCAAAAAGTATTTGAACGCTTCTATCGAGTGCTGGGTAATGCGGCAAATGGTTGCGGATTAGGGCTTGCCATCGTGAGAGAAATTGCACATCAGCACCATGGCCGAGTTGAGCTTGGATACGCGAATGCTCAGCAAGCAAAAGGTACAGTAGTTAGGGTAAGCTTTAATTTGAAATAGTATTTTAAATAAGCGTTGCTACTAAGTTTTGTTAAGGCAATACATAATAAAAAAGCCACTAATGTTAATTTAGTGGCTTTTTAAATCTTAGTACAAAATTACGTTATGCGTTTATCGTTCACAATCAACGCATATGCTGAGTGATTATGAATAGACTCGAAATTCTCACTTTCTACGGTATACGCCACAATACGTTTTTCCGCGTTTAGTTGGGCCGCTACATCGCGTACCATGTCCTCAACAAACTTTGGATTATCATAGGCGCGTTCAGTGACATATTTTTCATCCGGGCGTTTAAGCAAGCCATAAAGCTCGCATGAAGCTTGCTTTTCAACCAAGTCAATAATGTCTTCAATCCAAATGAAGTCATTCACTAACGCGGTGACAGTGACATGTGAACGTTGATTATGTGCGCCATAATCAGAGATTTTTTTGCTACATGGGCATAGGCTTGTCACTGGCACCAGTACTTTTACTGTGATGTCGATGTTACCGTGACAAATTTCACCAATAAACGTGACTTCATAATCAAGCAAGCTTTTAACCCCGGAAATAGGGGCGGCTTTATTTACAAAGTACGGAAAAGTCATTTCTACATGACCAGATTCGGCTTCCAGGCGCTTAATCATTTCACGTAAAATAGTTTCAAATGATTCAATAGAAATAGCATGTTCGTTCATGTTTAGAATTTCAACAAAACGTGACATGTGCGTGCCTTTGAATTGCTGCGGCAAATGTACGTACATATTGAACATGGCGACTGTATGTTGCTCGCCGCCAGTTTTATCTTTGACAATCACTGGGTGGCGAATGGCTTTAATGCCAACTTTATCAATAGCAATCTGACGGGTATCAGCCGTATTTTGCACGTCTTCTATTGTGGTAGGAATGGCAGCTTGGTTCATTTTGATCCGATCTCTTTGCCTGTAATTTTAGGCAGAATATAGTGTAAATTAGTATAACGCTAGGCTAAACACTTGCCTAATTAAATGTTTTAATGGACTTAATCAAAAAATTTGATGAATGGCTTTAACAATACCTTCAGCATTGAGACCGCATTCTGCCAACATGGTTTCATGCACACCATGCTCGATAAATTGGTCAGGCAAACCTAGACATAATGTTTTGATTTGCGGTGCATCCAGAGCTGACTTATGTTTGTTCTGTATTGTTTGCAAAGCCTCAATCACAGCAGACCCTGCACCGCCCATTACACAGTTTTCTTCTACTGTAATTAACAATGTGTGGTCAATTAATAATTTTTCAAGCATTGACTGATCAATTGGTTTCACAAAACGCATATTGACAACGGTAGCGTCCAGTTGCTCCCCAGCTTCTAGGCAAGCGGATAGCATGCTGCCAAAGCTTAAAATAGCGATTTTGTGTGCAGCATTTATTTTGGCTGTATTTGCAGCATCACGTTTGATTTCTGCTGAACCAATGGCGATCGCTTGCATTTTTTGTTCAATCACCGCGCCTGTTCCACTACCGCGAGGGTAACGCACTGCGGCTACACCATTGTATTTAAAG
This sequence comes from Methylotenera sp., assembly GCA_039918335.1. GTDB lineage: Bacteria > Pseudomonadota > Gammaproteobacteria > Burkholderiales > Methylophilaceae > Methylotenera. The sequence goes on from JBDSHU010000304.1 coordinate 2,767, forward strand.
CCGGTGTAAAGCATTTGCCTGCACTCGTTTTCGTCGCTAGGCGCCATAATCACAATGTTAGGAATGCATCTTAAAAAGCTTAAATCAAAGCTTCCCGCATGTGTAGGACCATCTGCACCGACTAAGCCTGCGCGGTCAATCGCCAATAATACGGGTAAACTTTGTAGGGCGACGTCATGGATGAGTTGATCATAAGCGCGTTGTAAAAATGTGCTGTAAATCGCCACTACAGGCTTCAGGCCATCGCATGCCATGCCCGCTGCAAAAGTAAGCGCATGTTGCTCGGCAATGCCTACGTCAAAATAGCGTTCAGGATATAGTTCTGCAAAGGCATTCAAGCCTGAGCCATCGCACATGGCAGGCGTAATGCCGATCAAGCGCTCATCCAATGCTGCCATATCTACTAACCAGTCACCAAAAACCTGTGTATAGGTTTTTTTAGCGCTGCTCGCGATAGCGTCACCATTGAATGGATCAAACTTACCCACACCGTGAAATTTATTGGGATTATCTTCGGCAGGTTCAAAGCCTTTGCCTTTTTTTGTCACAATATGTAAAAACTGCGGACCACTTAACTGCTTAATGTTATGCAAAGTATCAATCAGCGCATCTAAATCATGCCCATCGATTGGACCTATATAGTTAAAACCAAACTCTTCAAACAAAGTACCAGGTGTGACCATGCCCTTAACATGCTCCTCAGCACGCTTAGCAAACTCCATCATGGGTGGCACTGCCGAAAGTACTTTTTTACCAGATTTTTTGACAGTTCCGTAAAAACTGCTGGAAAGCAATTTGGCTAGGTAGTTATTCAATGCGCCGACATTGTTTGAAATGCTCATGTCGTTGTCATTCAATACAACCAACAAATTGGCATCCATATCACCGGCATTGTTTAATGCCTCAAACGCCATGCCTGCGGTCATTGCGCCATCGCCAATAATCGCAACGGCACGTCTTTCTAGCCCGGCTTTTTGGGCGGCAACGGCCATGCCTAATGCGGCAGAGATGGAGGTGCTTGAGTGGCCTGTGCCAAAAGTGTCGTATTCGCTTTCAGAGCGACGTGGAAAACCTGCAATGCCTTGCGGCTTGCGTAGGCTTTGCATTTTTTCGCGGCGCCCGGTAAGTATTTTATGTGGATAAGTTTGATGACCTACATCCCAAACCAATCTGTCGTCAGGGGTATTAAACACGTAATGAAGCGCAATCGTCAGCTCAACCACACCTAAGTTAGAGGCTAAATGCCCACCAGTTTTTGCAACACTGTCGATTAAAAATGACCGCAATTCCTGCGCGAGCTGAACGAGTTGCTTACGTTCAAGGTGGCGTAATTGTAGGGGAGAGTTAATCGTATCGAGTAATGGGGTCATTTTTTGATAGGTATTGTTTTAAGGCAACATTAAAAACTGCATTGTTAAAAACCTGCGTTGTTAATAACTACGTTGCGTAATGAAGTCTGCCAATTCGCGCAAACGCTTGGCATCTTCCCCAAATGGTTTTAGCGCAGTAATAGCATCTTCATAAAGTTGCTGTGCATGCTGTTTTGCAAGGTCCAAGCCTAATATGGTCACATAGGTAGGTTTGTTGCTATCGGCATCTTTACCAGCAGTTTTTCCTAGTGTGGTGGTGTCGGCTTCTACATCCAAGATATCATCAACTACTTGAAACGCTAAGCCGATATTTTGAGCGTAAATACGCACCGCAGCAATTTTCTCATCTGAGCCATTGATCGCACCTAAAACAGCAGCGGCTTGAATGAGTGCACCCGTTTTTAAG
>JBDSHU010000305.1:0-2557 GCA_039918335.1 Methylotenera sp.
TTTGCTATGAAAAACTTCGGTTTTGATGATAGGGTGGGACGTACCGTTACATTGTCTGCACATTCAACACTAGGACAACAATGTCTATTAGCCATGAATAACAAAACTACATGATGATAATCAACCTAACTCGAACCAATACGTTTAATAGTAGACTTAAAAAATTAGCTATTTTTTGCTTAAAGTTGAGCCTAACTTTAAGCATGATGGCCAGCGGCATGGCGCATGCTGAAAACAATGTGATTGCGGCACGTGTTTGGCCAGCCCAAGATTACACTCGAATTACACTGGAATCGAAAACTGCATTTGTTTATAAAATGAACATGCTCAAAAATCCAGATCGTATTGTGGTCGATATTCAAGACGTTGAACTCAATCAAATCATCAAGTCTTTAAGCGATAAAATTTTAGCAAGTGACCCATACATTAAACAAATCCGCGTAGCCAAATTTCAAGTGGGTGTGGTGCGTTTAGTGGTGGATTTGAAGAGTGAAGTAAAGCCAAATGCATTTACATTAGCACCTACTGGAGATTACAAGTATCGATTGGTATTGGATGTTTATCCAATTAAAGATCCCATCATGGCGATGCTGGCAGAACGCGAGAATCCGCCTGCCGCTGAAAACAGCTCAAATATTAGCCAGTCCACACAGACTCAAACGAATAACACGAGCAATGAGGATGGTTCCAATTCAAGTCAATCTGATAATGGCGTTAATCCCAGCATTATTGTAGAACCATTGCCGCCACAACAGATTGATCCGAATGAAACCGTTGTTACCCCAATTCCAAAGCCGGAATTCAGTAATAAGGAGCCGGAGAATAAAGAGGCTATTACAGAACCAAACCCACAGGCTACGGCAGCAACCGATCCAAATACAAGTTCTGCTAAAAAAAATAGTTTCAGTAATAAAGATATTAAAAAAGACAGTCGCCAGATCATCATCGCCTTAGATGCAGGTCATGGCGGCGAAGACCCTGGCGCTCGTGGCGCGAATGGCAGTCGTGAAAAAGATATTACGCTCGCCATTGCTAAAAAACTTAAAGCTAGAATCGATGCCGAACCTGGCATGCGTGCAGTATTAACCCGTGATGGTGATTATTTTATTCCCTTGCATGGCCGTGTTGTAAAAGCGCGAAAGTTACAAGCTGACTTATTTGTCTCTATCCATGCGGATGCGTTTACTAATCCTGCTGCTCGAGGATCATCGGTGTTCGCACTCTCAGAACGTGGCGCAACCAGTGCCGGTGCGCGTTATCTGGCGAAAAAAGAAAATGAATCGGATTTAATCGGCGGTGTGAGCCTGGATGATAAAGACCCAGTGCTAGCAAGGACTTTACTGGATCTATCGCAGACTGCAACGATTAATGACAGCTTGAAGCTTGGTAAGGCTGTGCTAAACCAGATCGGTGACATTAATAAGTTACATAAAAACCAAGTGGAACAAGCAGGCTTTGCAGTATTAAAATCTCCTGACATTCCATCGATTTTGGTTGAAACGGCTTTTATCAGCAATCCTGAAGAGGAGCGCAGACTGAATGATGATGCCTATCAAGATAAACTGGTGGGCTCAGTATTAGCTGGCATTAAGAAATACTTTTCTACAAATCCTGCATTGGCTAAAACTAAACTTGCGCAAGAGTAATAAAGCGAATTCAAGCGGGCATTTATTTTATCTTCTGCGCATCATTAAGTAATCAATCTCCCTGCTAGTATCGCCATAGCCGGCCTGAGTGAGCAGGGCGTTTTCAATATACCGGCTTACACGCTGGCGCAATGCTCTCACCTCATCACCCTCCACAAAGATCGCGGGAAATTTAAAACTTAACCATGCATATAAACTCAGGTTATGGCTAAGGATCTCCGCGGTTTCCAAGTGTTTAGGGCTGACAGATGCTAGCCAAACAGGTGCTGCGGGTAAGTGTCGTATTTGAGATTGCACTACACTCTGTAAGCACATCAGGTAATAGTCTTTTTCAAATGCGACGTTGAGTGAGATGGGCGCGCAAACAAAAATGAATTTGTCTTTTAGTGACATTTCAGGGGCATGCTCATCCACCAAAATCGCTTGAGCAATTTGATTGCTGAGTGAAGTTTGTGCAAAAAAAGTAGAATTAAAACGTGTTCTTTGCTGATGATAAGTCAATACCTCGGCAATTTTTCGCGTATGTAATTGCGAAGCTAGTTCTCCGATTTGATTAAAGCTCATGCTGATAGGTAGCTTGGTTAAATCCGAAGTGTCATCAATACTGAGCATGTGTTCAATATGGATCAATTCGTCATTCTCAAGTACATTCACATAGCCGGTATCGTAAATACCGAACCTACCAGCACGGCCGGCAATTTGTCGTACTTCAGTTGCATTCAATGGCCTAGATGCAATGCCATCAAATTTATGAATATTTGAAAAGATCACCCGGCGAATGGGCAGATTTAAACCCATGCCAATCGCATCTGTCGCCACTAGAATATCCGCAGCACCATTGCAAAACCTGGTCGATTCAGTGCGGCGCACTTCAGGCGATAACGCACCGTAAATGCTCGCTACGGTGAACC